>JAYEPG010000033.1:0-15547 GCA_034723795.1 Campylobacterota bacterium | reverse complement strand
TATTTTAAATCATCATAACAAATTGGTTTACCAAAATGGTAACCTTGCATATAGTTAATACCTAAATTATTAACCTCTTTATATATTTCTTCACTTGAAACAAACTCTGCAACAGTTTTTATCCCTAATTTACTACAAAACTGTGATATTGTCTCTACAATTAATGCTTGCTTTGGAAGATAATCAATCTCTTTTATCAAAGATCCATCAATCTTTACAAAATCAATATTTAATGCCTCAAGCATATTAAAGTTTGAGTACCCAGCACCGAAATCATCTACACCAACATCACAACCATAACTTCGTACTTCATCAATAAAGCTACGAACTAAATCAAAATCTTTTATCTCTTCACTCTCTAGTATCTCAAAATCAAGTAGTTTTGCCTCTTCAGGATTAGAGATAAGTGTAAGGATAATAAAATCATAAGTCTCTTTATTCACAATATCATCAAAAGAAACATTAACAGCTACTTTTACCTTTTTCTCTTTTATAGTTTTCATTACACTTGTAAGCATTACTCTAATAATTGTAGGAAATAGTTTTGCTTTTTTTGCTATTGGTAAAAATTTATACGGAGCTATCTCTGTTCCGTCTTTTTCTATATATCTGATTAAAGATTCATATTTATAAACCTCTTGAGTTTTACTATCCACAATTGGTTGAAAAAATGGTTGAAAACTTCCATCAGTAATACCATTTTTAAGTTTTTTAATCCACTTAATATTCTCTTCAAAATCCTCTTTTTGTTCAAAAGTTGCTTTATCATAAATCATAAGTTGAATAAACTTCTTTCTTGCTTTTTGAAGTACCCTTTGTGCATATTCAAAAGTATGCTGATCTTCAGCTTGTGCGACACCAATAGTAATATTTAAATCAATAATATTATCTGATAAAATTATCCCATGTGTATCCATATGACTTAAAAGGCTCTCTAAAGATTTTTTAAAACTTTCAACTTTTTTATCTTGATCTTTACATAAAACAACAAACTTATCAGAACCCACACGATATATTTTATATTCATCATTTGCAAAATATTCTTTTATTTTTTTAGAAAACAATACTAATATCTCATCACCATTTTTTTCACCATAAAGGTCATTTAGAACTGAAAATTCATCTATATCTATCAATGCAACCATAGACTGGTTTAAAGCTTTTATATCTTTTATTAGTGAGTTTCTATTTGGTAAAAGAGTAAGTTGATCAAGGTATAAATCTCTTAACTCATGATAAAGTAAAGACTTTGCCATAGTA
Source organism: Campylobacterota bacterium (assembly GCA_034723795.1). Lineage (GTDB taxonomy): Bacteria > Campylobacterota > Campylobacteria > Campylobacterales > Arcobacteraceae > JAIOSF01. The sequence goes on along the minus strand of JAYEPG010000033.1, from coordinate 14,287 downwards.
TCAAGAAGTTTTTTTATGTTGATTGGTTTTAGAACATATTTATCTACACCTAAATCAATCGCTTCTAAAAGATACTCTGAGTTTGAAAAAGCAGTTGCAACTATAATAGGCATATTTGCATTTAATGCTTTTATCTCTTTAGCCATCTCTAATCCACTCATATTTGGCATATTAACATCTGTTATAACTAAATCTATCTCATCTTGATTGGCTCTAAAGTACCCTAAACCTTCCGCGCCATCAACAGCAATAAATTGTTTTTTTGTAAATGATTTAAGAATACCACCCGTTACTTCCCTCAGGCTATCCTCATCTTCACAATATAAAACTGTAATATCTTTTAACCTTGATACATCTGCACTCATATTTACTCTTCTTTTATAATATTTATTAGATATAATAGCACAATTTAGGTAAAAGAGAATAACAAACAGTGAATAATAAAAAAAATATTTTAATTTTAAATACAGGTGGAACATTCAGTAAAGTTTACAATGAACTTACTGGGGAGTTAATTGTACCAAAAAATAATGATGCAGTTAATACAATTATAAAGTATTCTAAACTATCAAAGGTTTTAGTTGATGGATTGATTTATAAAGATAGTTTAAAAATGAATAATAATGATAGAGATAAGCTAGTTGAATATATAAACAATTCTGATTTTGAAAAAATTATTATTATTCATGGGACAGATACTATATCTATTACAGCATCATATTTAAATAGAAAAATAAAAAATAAAAGAATTATACTAACAGGTTCAATGATACCTTTTAGTATAAACCCAATAGAAGCAACTGCGAATTTGATGATGGCTTATGGATTTATAAATAATTGTAAAAAAAATAATATATATATTTGTATGCATGGCTTAATTAAAAAACACACTAAAATAAATAAAAATAGAGAACTTGGGGTATTTCAATGAATATAGTGGAATGTACACACTGTCATTTAGAGTTTGATGAAAAAGTGATGATAAAAGAGGCAGATAATCCAGAATTAAATTTCTGCTGTAATGGTTGTCAAGGTGTATATCACCTATTAAAAGACGACGGACTAGACAGTTTTTATGACAAAATGGGAAACAATACATTGGAGCAACCTCTTGCTATTGGAGAAGATAGTTCAAACTTTGATATGGAAAGTTTTGCGCAAAGATATATCAAACAAACTTCTGAAGGGTTTAGTCGAGTTGATTTAATCATTGAAGGGATACATTGTGCTGCTTGTATATGGCTAAATGAAAAGGTTTTAGATGATACAGATGGGATACTAGAAGCAAGTATAAATTTTACAAATAATAAAGCAAAAGTAGTATGGGATGAAGATACTATTAAATTATCAGCAATAATAGATAAAATTAGAAGTATTGGATATAACGCTTATCCATATGATAAAAGTGAAAATGAAAAAAAAGCAACCAAAAATAAAAGAGATTATTTTTTAAGAATGAGTATTGCTATATTTGCTTCTATGAATATTATGATGATTGATGTTGCAAAATATGCTGGTTTTTTTACTGGTATGGATAAAGAAACACTAAGTATGATTCATACGGCAGAGTTTATTTTTTCTACACCTGTTCTATTTTATAGTGGATGGATATTTTTCAAAGGTGCCTATTTTGGTCTAAAAAATAAGATTCTTAATATGGACTTTTTAGTAGCATCTGGTGCAACACTTACTTATATATATTCGTTATATGTATTATTTTCAGGTTATGGGCATAGTTATTTTGATAGTGTTGCTATGATTATAACATTTGTACTTGTAGGAAAATATCTTGAAGTACTTGGGAAAAAAGGTGCTGTAGATGCAATGGATCAAATTAAAGCAAATATACCACTTGATGCTACAATTATTGTTGATGGAGGTAAAAAAGTTGTATCTTTAGATGAGATTAATATTGGTGATATTATTGAGGTTAAAAATGGTGAAAAAGCTTCTGTTGATGGAGTAGTTATCTCTGGTGATTCTTCATTTGATGAGAGTAGCTTAAGTGGTGAATCATTACCTATTCCTAAAACAATAGGAAGTAAAATATACAGTGGAACTATAAATAAAAATCAAGTTATAAGATATAAAGCTTTAAAAAATTATGCAAACTCCACACTTAATAACATTGTAGAACTACTAGAGGACTCTTTAAGTTCTAAACCAGAAATTGAAGATACAACTAATGAACTTTCAAAATACTTTTCAATTACTATTTTAACTATAGCCCTAATTTCATTTAGTGCTTGGTATCTATATAATGGCAATTTTGAGAATTCTTTAATTATTGCAATATCTATTATTGTTATTGCTTGTCCTTGTGCATTAGCACTAGCCACTCCTATTGCAAGTTTAATTGGAGTTAGTTGGTTAGCACGTGAAGGTATTTTGTTTAAAGAGGCAAAATTTATTGAAACTTTTTCAAAAATGGATACAATCGTTCTTGATAAAACAGGAACAATCACAACAGGAAACTTAAGTGTAGTAAACGGTAATACAAGTAATTTAACTAATGAAAATTTAAATCTATTATTTTCTTTAGCGGATAGCTCTACTCACCCAGTAAGTATTGCTGTTAAAAAACACCTTGAACAAAACCATAAAGATTTAAAACACATTGAATTAGAAAATATTGAACAACTACCATCATCTGGTATAAAAGCAAAATACAATAATTTATCAATATTTGGAGGAAGAGTTAATGATGATGAAAAGCACAAATCTACTATATACCAATTTTGCATAAATGATACACTAATCACCACTTTTGAACTTGAAGATACTATAAGAGATGATGCAAAACAAACAATATCTTATTTACAAAATGAGGGTATTGAAATAATTATGTGTAGTGGAGACAATAAATATATTGTTTCAAAAGTAGCTCAAGAAGTAGGAATAAAACAATATAAATCAAAAATGTCACCAATAGACAAAGCAAACTTCATAAATGAGTTAAAAAAAGATAAAAAAACTGTAGTTATGGCAGGAGACGGTATAAATGACTCTCTAGCTTTAAGTAGAGCAGATGTATCAATAGCAATGGGGAATGGTGCGGATATAGCAATAGCAGTAAGTGATATTGTGATTTTAAATGATAAGCTAAATGGGATTAAGAAAAGTATCTATATATCAAAAAGAACTTTTAAATTTATCAAACAAAATTTAGCATTGTCTTTAGTTTATAATGTAATTACAATTCCAGTTGCTATAGCTGGGTACGTTATACCACTTGTAGCTGCGTTATCTATGAGTTTAAGTTCACTACTTGTAGTTGGAAATAGTATGAGAATAAAAAATAATAAATTTAAAGGAAAGTGATGAATGGTATTTTATGGCTAGAGTTAATAGTAGGAATGATAGTGAGTTTTACTCTACTTGGTATATTTATCTGGGGTGCAAGACAAGGTCAATTTGATGATGGAAAAAAAATGATGAATGGGCTTTTAAATGATAGCCCTGAAGATTTACAAGATGCTGTAAGAAAAGATGAAAAAGTAAAAATGATGAAAGATAAAAAAGCAAAAGAGATGGAAGATAAAAAAAATAATATTTAGTTTTTATTTTCTAATTACAGCTAAAAATCTAATGGACTTTTAATATTACTACTATATGGGTGTCTAAATATATGAGAAGTTATTCTTTTGTGATTTATGAAGAATTTTTGATAGATATACAGACACTTTGTCCAAAATATTGAATATTACAATCTTTTTTAATAATATCAAGACAAAGTTGTGTCCTACTATTTGTATATTTATATGAAAATCAGTACAATGTGTCTGATATTAAATAGTTGTACATTGACAGCTATAAATTTTTATGATATACTTCGGATATACACTAAAAGGATATATCATGACAGCTACAATTTCAAGTTGGGGTAACTCACAAGGTTTAAGATTTCCAAAAGATATAATGAAAGAATTACATTTGTCAATTGGTGATAAAATGAAAGTTTTAATTGAAAATCAAAAAATTGTGCTAGAGCCGATAAAACAATCAAGAGAGAAATATGATATTAACGACTTAGTTAATAAATTACCAAAAGTAGCGAATAACGATTGCGAAGCAAACTTTCCTAGAAAAAACTATAAAGCTTATGAAGAATTTGATAATAAAGTTGGATTAGAAGAATGGTAAAATATATTCCCCAACAAGGTGATATAGTAGCTTTAAGTTTTGATCCACAAAGTGGTCATGAGCAAAAAGGTCGAAGACCTGCCATAATTATTAGTAATAAAATATTTAATCAGCATTTAGGCTTGGCATTTGCTTGTCCAATTACGAATACAAAAAGGGATTTTCCATTTCACATTGAAATAGAAAGTACAAATATCACAGGCTATATAATGGGAGAACAGATGAAATCAATAGATTATAATTCAAGAAATATAAAATTTATTGAAAAAGCAAATCAAAAAACTATAAACCAAATATTAGGTATAATTGATAGTATAATCCAATAATATGTACAATAAATCAGAGGAGATAACAAGATTACACTACCGAAATATCAGGCTTTACTTTGTCAAGTTTGATAGATAAAAGTTAAAATATTTTTCACCTAAATCCATCTTGTATCTCACTTTAGGCGTCATGCTAGCATAAAATAGGAGTTTCAAATTTTAAACTTAGATAATAATACTAATTTTTTTATTTAAGTTTTTATCAAATAATATACTTTGGGACATTAAAAAACCCAACCACTAATTAGTGATTGGGCTTTTATAGTAAAGTTAGTTTAAATAACTAATTATTTACCAATACCTGTAGATCTTAATTCAGCTTCGCTATATTTAGCAACTTGACCTTTCATAACACCTTTCATTGGCCCACCATAAGTACCGTTTTTGTAACCAACCATAGCATCAGAAACTTCTGCTTTAGTCATATCTTTTACAATCTTAGATTTACCTAAAGCTTTCTTTTCAAAGTTTGCACCATGACAACCTTTACAAGCTCCTAAATTAACTGCAGCAAATGCAGCAACACTTAATACTAATGTTCCTAATACGATTTTTTTCATATTTGATCTCCTAAATTTTAATTGAGTAAATGATACTAGTAAAATACTTTGAGTTATCTTAGAGAAATTAGGATAAAATACCATTTATGAGAGAAAATAAAATATTAGAAATAAAAGAATTAACTTTTGGTTATGTTAAAGACAAACTTATCTATGAGAACTTTAATCTTGCCCTAAATAAAGGGGAAATCAAATCAATTGTAGGTGCTAGTGGTAGTGGAAAGTCAACCTTGTTTGAACTTATTACAAATAATATAAAACCCATAAAAGGGAGTATAAAAACAAAAAAAATAGCTTCTATCTATCAAGATCCTTATAGCTCATTTCATCAAACATATAACATCATTGAACAAATCAATGATGTAGTAGAAGTTTATTCTAAAAATGAATTAAATGAATTGTTAACTATACTCAATATTGACAGCTCAATTCTTGATCAAAAACCACATCAGTTAAGTGGTGGACAACTTCAAAGATGTAGTATATTAAGAGCGATTTTGATGAAACCTGATTTACTCCTTGCAGATGAACCAACTAGTGCATTAGATAATATAACTGCACTTGAAACTATGCAGATGTTAGTTAAGTTTTTAGATAGATTTGGTATTCTTCTAATTACACATGACACAAGCTTAGCTTCATGGTGTAGTGATAAAATAATTAATATTGATAAAGGTAATAATACATGAAAGCATTAGTGCTACTAAATATGGGGGCAGCCCGAAGTAAAGACGAGTTAGAAATATTTTTAAGAAATATGTTTAATGATGAAAATATTTTAACAATTAAAAATGATACAATCCGTTCTATGATTGCATCTTTTATAGTATATATGAGACTAAATAAAGCATGGGAAAACTATGAAGAGATTGGAGGGAGTTCACCTCTTCATGAACTAACAGATAAGCTTGTAGAAAAACTACAAGAGGAGCTTCCCCAATATTTTGTAACAACAGCTATGAGATACACTTCACCTTTTGCTCAAACTGCATCGGCTAGAATAAAAGAAAAAAATATAAAAGATGTAGTTTTATTACCACTTTATCCACAATATTCAACAACTACTACTAAGTCTAGTTTAGATGACTTTATATCTAAAGCTAACAATGAATTCAATATCACTACAATAGAACCATTTTTCAAAAATAAAACATATAACAAAGCTATATGTAATGAGATAGTTAAAACAAATGCAAAATATGATGACTATCATCTTATATTTTCAGCACATGGTTTACCTCAAAAAATTGTGACAAATGGAGATCCTTATCAAAAGCAAATAGAGGAACACCTAGAGATACTAAAAGAAAAGCTATCACATTATGCAACAAATTTTAAATCTATAAACTTAGCATACCAATCAAAAGTAGGACCAATGAAATGGTTAACTCCAAGTTTAGATAAAATGCTTGAAAACTTCAAAGGTAAAAAAGTGATTATTTACCCTATATCATTTATAGTTGATAATAGTGAAACAGTTTTTGAACTAGATATAGAGTATAGAGAACTTGCATTTAAACTAGGAATAAAGGACTATAAAGTTGCTAAATGCCTTAATGACGATAAGCTCTTTATAGAATCAATAAAAGAAATTATTTTTTAGTTAATATCACACCAGATTCAATGTGATTGGAATATGCAAACTGATCAAACAGTGCAAAGTGTTGTATTGTATGTGTTTGTGTTAAAGTGTCTAAATCCCTTTTTAAAGTTTCAGGATTACAAGAGATATAAATAATTTGTTCAAAATCAGCAGATAGTTTTGTAGTAGTCTCATCTAGTCCTGCACGAGGTGGATCTAAAAAGATTGAACTAAATTTATAATCATCAAGATTTATATCTTTTAACCTTGTAAATGCCCTAACTTTATTTCTAGCCTCTACAAACTCTTCACTACTCATTCTTATAAATTCTATATTTGATATATTATTTAACTCACAGTTTAATTTTGCAGATTTTATAGATGTTTTGCTTATCTCTGTTGCTAAAACTTTATCAAATTGTTTTGATAATGGTATAGTAAAGTTACCACCACCACAATATAGCTCACAAAGGTCACCGCCTGTTTTTATATTTTGAAGAACCCATTCAATCATTTTTTCATTTACTTTTTGATTTGGCTGAGTAAAACCACCCTCTTTGTATTGAAATTTATATTTCATATTTTCAATAGCAAGTTCCTCTTCAATAAAGTCAACACTAGTGATAACTTTTTGTTTTCTGCTTCTACCTATAACTTTTATATTTAATTTTTTTTCTAACTCAATAGCCAATTCTTTCCAAGAATCTTCAAGTTTTCTATGATAAATTAGTGTTACTAATATATCATTTGTAGTTGAACTTAAAAACTCAATAGAAAATAATTTAAAATTTAAATCCTTATTTCCACTTAACTCATCTAGTAATTTTGGCATAAGAGAAGATATACTTTGACTCACTATACTACAAGAGTTTATAGGCAATATCTTTTTGTCTATATCATTCATAGCGTAATTTAAAATAAAACTGTCATCTTCATTAAATGTTTTCCATATTCTAAATTCAGATCTATTTCTAAATCCTCCATCGCTACTTTGAATAATATCTATATCGTTATCCCATAAGCTTTTAAATCTATCTTTTTCTATATCTACTTTTTTATTTAGTTGCTCTTCATAAGTTGAACCACCAAGATTACAACTTCCACACAAACCAAAATATTCACACTGCATTGGCATATCCTATATTATTAAATTATTATATACATGTTAAAGCTGAACTTTAACACAATTTCTTCCACTACTTTTTGCTTCATATAAAGCATCATCTGCTCTTTTTATAGCCATCTCTAAACAATCACCAACTTTAACTTCAGTGATACCAAAACTTGCTGTTATTTTTAGCCCTTTACCCATATCATATAGAGATAAACTTTCTCTGATTTTTTCGGCTATCTTTTTTCCATTTTCAATTGTTGCAGTTGGTAAAAGTATAATAAACTCTTCACCACCCCATCTACTTACAACATCTACATTTCTAAAATGTTTAAGTAAAATATTTGATGTTTGAAGAAGTACACTATCTCCTATATTATGACCATATTTATCATTTACTGTTTTAAAATAATCTATATCAATCATCATTACACACATGCTGTTCTCTCTTTGTTCCATTGTATGGAATTCAGAATGAAATAGTTCTGTAAACTTATACCTGTTGTAAAGTCCTGTTAACTGATCTGTTGATGCCATCTTTTCATATTTTTTTGTTTTTTTCTCCAAAAGATTATTTATCTCTGATAATTCAGATGAATACTCTCTCATTAAAACTGACCATTTACTATATGATAAAGAGATAAGTTCACGCTGTAAAATTAATCCTGTTAAAACATTTTTAGAATTTGTAACTACTATTCTTTTAAAATGTTTCTCCTTCATAAAGTTTATAGCCTCTTTTATACTTGCATCTTCATTTATAGTTTCAATTGGTGATGACATATAATTAGAGATTGGAGTATTTAAATTATGTGAACTTTTAATTAGTTCCATAACATCTTTTGTTGTTAAAATACCAATTGGTAAGTCATTATTAATTATTACAATACAATCATATTTATTATCTGCCATATTTTTTAATACTTCTGATGAAATTGTATCTTGAGAAGTTTTTTGAATATGCTTGTTCATATTCATCAAATCCCCAATACGGTAGTTTTCCATAAGTGTTTCTGGATTGATATGACTTATAATATCAGTATGTGTTAATATTCCATATAAACTACCATCCTCATTTACAGCACAAATATACTCCATAGAATGCTCAAAAAACTCTATTGTATCAAGTATATTTTCTTCTTTATCAATTGTAGGTATTTTTTCTAACTTTACCGTACTTAATTTTGCTGAAAAATTATACTCTTTTAGTTTTAATTGTAGGAGGTCACTAGCAGTTAAAATATAAAAATTGTTTTCATTTATAACTATCACATTTCTATGGTTATATTTATACATCAACTCTATAGCTTCATTTAAAGTTACATCAAAGTCAACACTCACTACATTCTTAGTAGCCAACTCTTTAATTATGGGAAATTTCATCTATACCTCATTAGTTTATTATTAAGTATATTATACTATCTTTTTATATAAGAATTACTTTTGAATCTTTTGTTCATTTTCTCTTAATTTATCTTTCTTACTTTTTCTTTTACCTTTTACAGGTGCTTTACCTTTTTGTTTTACTGTAGGTTCCCCTGTCAGTTTAAATCCTTCAATTTCCTCTTTTTTTATATCAACTTTACATCTTTTTTGAATCAATTTAAAATGCTCATTATCTTCATGTCCTATAAAAGATATTGCAACACCTTTTTTCCCTGCACGGGCAGTTCTACCGATTCTGTGAATATAATCATCAGCCCCACGTGGTAAATCAAAGTTTATCACACAGGATATATCATCTATATGAAGTCCCCTACTTGCAATATCTGTAGCAAAAAGTATTTTTATTTTTTTATTTTTAAACTCATCAAGTGTATAGTTTCTATCTTCTTGATCTAAATCCCCATGAAAAGATTCAGCTAAAAAACCATGCTTTCTAAACTTTGCAGCGATATTATCAGACGCTCTTTTATTTGCCATAAATACTAAAACTTGATTCCATTTATTAGTTCGTATTAACTCTCTTAAAAGTGGACTTCTATTCTCTTTATTTACCGCTATAGCACGTTGAGTTATATTTTCTACTGTTGGAGTTTCATCTTCAATAGTTACTTTTGTAGCAGTTGTAGTAATTCTTGATGCTATTGATACCATTTTAGGTGGGTATGTTGCAGAAAATAATAAGTTTTGCCGTTTTGTAGGAAGTTCATCTAAAATAGCATCTAACTCTTCACTAAATCCAAGATCAAGCATCTTATCAGCCTCATCAAGTATAAAATACTCCAAAGAGGATAAATCTATCTGCTTTTTATCTAAAATATCCAAAAGCCGTCCAGAAGTAGCCACAACTATATCACAACCTTTTTGTATACTTAAAAGCTGTTTACCAATCTCTTCTCCACCTATTACATTTACAACTTTTGGTGGATATGGTAAAAATTCACTAAATAGTTTAAATGTATTAGCAACTTGTATTGTTAACTCTCTAGTTGGAGTTAAAACCAACACTTTTATTCTTCTTTTTTTATCAACTGGATTTTGCATCCACATATTTAATACAGGCAATACAAAACCAGCAGTTTTACCACTTCCTGTTTGTGCTTTTGCCATAATATCATCACCATTTAGAATTAAAGGTATTACACTGTTTTGTATTGGCGTAGCTGTTATATAGTCATTGTTTTTTAATGATTTATTTATATGTTTAGATAGGTTGAATTTATTCATTTTATTTCACTTTTTATTATATTATTCATTTACAATTTAATAACTAATTAATATTGTAACATTAATTTAGACTTAACCCTGTCTAAAACTATTATTATCTCGTCTAAACTTTTTTTACTTTAGACAAAGTCCAAAAACCTTTATTATTCTCAATTTTACAGGCTTTTCTAAGTACTTGAAGATTATTCTTCACCTTATTTTTCTTTTGACTTTCATCTAATACATCTGGTAACTTGTCTAAAAGTAATTTTTCAAAATCTGCTCGCTTTCCTCTTCTAAATTTATTTAGATATTTTATAATCATTGCTTGGTAATGAACATCATCAATACCTTGCATTTTTATATATTCATCTTTTTGATCTGTATATTTTGCAACATTTGATGATATAGTCAGGTTTGGTCTTGTACCCTCAATTAATTTTTTTCTTTTTAATAATCTTGCTTCTATGTTACTAATTACCTGTCTTTTTTGTACCTTATCCAAAAGTATAATATCCTCAAGTAATAAGTCTGGTATAAATGCTAATTTAGATGCATAATTTATATCTAAAACCTTTCCATAAATAGTAACTTTTACAGATTCGTTTTCAAAGTTATATTCAGGAAGAGGGAAATACTTATTTTTTTGTATTGTAAACATTTTAACAATACCACTACCAATAGTATCAATCATGTTTAAATTTACCATTGCTTGTGCTAAAAATTTATTTCTGTATTTTGTATCTGGGGCATCTGTTTTTAAAACATTATCTATAGTTTTTGGTATAAATGTACCTTTATTTAAAAATATCAACTTTCTATCTTCAAACTCAACTACATTTATTTTTCCACCAAGAGTGTAGTCTTGATGTACAATACAGTTATTTAACGCTTCTCGTATAATATAAGGGTCATAACTATCAACTTCATCAGGAAATAATGAACCATCTTTTATATAACGATATTTAAGATTTCTAATCTTTTTATAAACTTCATCTGCACTCAAAATAAAAGGACAAGAAAAATGTTCATAATCTTTTGATATATTATCTCTATCTTTAAGTATCCAAGATATTTGTGCAATTGATGGTGTTAAAAAATGTTCAGATTCACTTTTTCCAAGAAGTAAAATTGCTGCATTTGTTATTTTACCTTTTATAGTTAGTTTTGCTTTATTTAAAAAAGTTATATCATCCCATATCTCTATCTCTTCTTTAAACTTTTGATTCTTTACAATATATGATTCTCTGGCTTTTAAAATTGCTTGACTTGATAAATCTTCTATAGTTGCATCTTTGCATATTTTAATACTCCAGTCATCATCAATATTTTGTTCTCTAATCCTCCCTATCTCTTCAATATTTAATGCATTTAAAGATTTACCATCTCTACCATAATAATGCCCTTCCCATGATACAGGTAAGCCTTGTGGTGCGGATGGAATTTGAAACAATATAACTCTTCCTTTATCTGTTTGTAGTTCATAAATCTCTTTAAATGTAATTCTATTAGAAGTTTTATTTGCTATTTCATTTTTTAGATTTTGAAGTTTAACACTATCTTCTCTATAGCTTGTACCTACTATTGTCCTATCATCTTTTATTCCAAATAATAACCAAGCATCGGACTTATTTAAAAGGTTAGCTTCATTTGATAATGCACTAAAATACTTACCAATTTTATTAAAATCAAAATTTGTTTTAGCTTCTTTAAATTCTAATACTTCCGTTTCACTATTTTGTAATAGTTGATTTAGTATATATTCTATATCGTTCATTTCAAATCCCTTCTTATTAATTTAAAGCCCCTCTAACTTTATATCATACTCTTGAGTTATCTCATCAAATGAAGTTTGTTTCTCTTCTAAAAGCTCAAACTTATCCTCTACCTCTTTTTCTAAAGTGGTTACTACTCTTGAAATATCCATTATTTTACTATTGTCTCCTGCATTTGATGCTTGAATTAACTCTTCATGGTGACCTTCTAGTTCATCTTCAATCTCCATGATTGAGTTTTCAAGTTTTTCAACCTCTTTTTTAAGTGGAGATGTTAGTTTATTTCGTTCTGTAATTAAAGCACTTCTTAGTTTTTTATTCTCTTTTTTATTTACTTTTGGTTCGCAAGATTTCACCTCTATTTCTGAGGATGAAACACCCTCCTCTTCCCAACCAATCTTTTCTAAAAAGTCATCATAGTTACCATCGAAATACTGCGCACCATCTTTTGAAAATATGATAAGTCTATCACACACTTGTCTTAATAACTCTTCACTATGCGTTACAATTATTGATGAACCTTCAAAGTTTTTTATAGCTTGGGTTAAAGCATCAATAGAATCCATATCAAGATGATTTGTAGGCTCATCTAGAAACAGTACATTTACTTCACGTGCAATAATTTGACCTAACATAACACGGCTTTTCTCTCCACCTGAAAGTAGAGATATTTTTTTCTCTGCATTATCACCTGTAAACATCATAGAACCACATATATTTCTAACTGTGGCTGCTGGAAGTTTTGGATTTGCTACGTATATCTCATCCATCACATTATTTTTTGGATTTAAGTGTGCAATATTTGTTTGTCCGAAATGTCCAAATGATGCAGTTCCATGAAAATCAACCTTTCCACTTAATGGTTTTAATTCACCTGCTATTGTATTTAATAGAGTTGATTTACCCTTACCATTTTTCCCTATTATTCCTAATGTTTCACCTTTTTTAAGTGTAAACGATATATCTTTAAATAAGATATTATCAGATGTATATCCAAAACTTAAATCTTTTACATCAAGTAGAACTTTTGCTGGTGTATCTTTAAAATTAAAGTTGAATTTTAAAGTGTTATCAAATCCTAAATCATCCATCATATCCATTTTTTCTAGCTGTTTTACTTTTGATTGAGCTTGTGCTGCTGTTGATGCACGAGCTTTATTTTTAGCGATAAACTCTTCTAACTCTTTTACTTTCTTATCTTGTGAAATTTTTTGTTTCTCATATAGTTCATCATCACTTTTTAGCTGTTCATAAAACTTATATGTATCACCCTTTATGATATTTAGTTTTCTTCTATTTAGTCCCATAGTATGAGTAGATACAGCATCCATAAAACTTCTATCATGAGTGATAAGTAAAACTTCACCATCAAATGTTTTGAGAAAAGACTTTAACCATCGCAAAGATAAAATATCAAGGTAATTTGTAGGCTCATCTAATAAAAGTAAATTTGGCTCTGTAATAATAAGTTTTGCTAAATTTAACCGTATTTGGTAACCACCAGAAAATGACTCTGGAGATTTATTCAAGTCATCTTTAGTAAACCCAAGACCAAACAATACTTTTTCAACTTTATATATACTAAACTTATCATCATCTCTTAGACTAAGGGCTACCTCATCACTTATAGTATTTTGTGAAAATTCAAGATGCTGTTTCAATGCACCTATTTTATACCCTTTAGGTATAGTTATCTCACCATCATCATAATGCTCTTCACCTAAAATAAGTTTAAACAAAGTAGATTTTCCACTACCATTTCGTCCTACTAAACCTATTCTATTTCCAGAACTCATCTGAAAGTTTAAATTTGTAAATAACTCTTGTGTACCGTAGCTTTTTGATATATTTGTAAGTTGTATCAATATTTTATTCCTATTTATCTCTTTAAACACTATAGTTATAGGCTTATAGAGATATTATATTTAATATTTCATTATACCAAAACTATTTGTAAAATCTAAGTATTCATAACCATTTACTACTTGAAATACTTTTTTTAATCGCATAAGCAATAGTGATAAAATTATCAAAATTTTTATTTCTATTTGCAAGTAGTGTTTGTATATATCTTGTATTTTCCCAAGCGATAAATAGTGATATAGCACTTATAAGTAAGCATGAAGTACTAACTATAATTA
>JAYEPG010000032.1:0-3266 GCA_034723795.1 Campylobacterota bacterium | reverse complement strand
AGGTAACAAAAATGAAAAAAATAGCTATAGTTGATGATGAAAATGACATTTTAGATGTTTTAAATAGATTTTTAAGCAGATCTGGAAACTTACAAATTAATACATTTAATAATCCAGTTGATGGTTTGTCTGATGTGCAAAAAGGTGGTTATGACTTAGTATTACTTGATATTATGATGCCTCAAATGGATGGTATTGAGTTTTTAAAAAAAGTTAAAGAATCAAATCCTGAGGTAGAGGTTGTAATGATGACTGCATTTACAACACTTGAAAGAACTATTGATGCTCATAAATATGGAGCTAAAAATTATCTTACTAAACCTTTTGAAAACTTAAAACAGGTTCAAGAGAAAGTGTTTAAGGTATTGGATATTTAAATTTAAATATCCTCTAACCTAAAAATAATTTTCTTTTCTTCTAAGAAATCAGTAAAAACTTTAAAGTATTTTTTAGCATCAGTTTCATCATAAGATGAGATTGATATAACAACTGCTCTATTGTCTCCATCTATTTGTGGCAAAGATGACATTTCAACACTATTTGGAATTTGTTTCATTGTTTCAATTAAATCATTTTCACTACATAATGCTTTTAAAGAGTATCTTATTTTTTGTTTATTTGATGGATAATATCTATCTAAAGCTTCAATAATCATACTTTGTGCCATAGATGGAAATCCAGGAACAAAGAAAAACCTATCTTCTAAACTAAATCCAGGAACATTTGTAACTACATTTTTAAGCAATCCTGCATTTAAAGGTAGATTTGCCATATTTATTCTATGGGGATAGGCTTCAGAACCAAATTTATCTATAATAGCTTTTGATGCACCATCATTTATCTCCATTTTTCCACTTGTAAATACATTTGCAGCTGCTTGCCTTGTATAGTCATCTGGTGTAGCACCAATTCCTCCAAAAGAGAATAAAACAGAATTAGGATCATTTTTAACAAGATTAAATATATCTTCAATGAAAGGTGGTTCATCTTTTATTACAAGATTTGCTTTTTGTTCCCAACCACGTTTCAAAAGTTCGTTATTTAGAAATGAAAAATGGGCATCATTCCGACGCCCATTTAAAAGTTCTGTTCCGATAATTACAGAATAAAAATTCATTATATTTATCTACAAATTAGATTTTACTTTGAATAAATGCATCCATCTCATCAACAATCTCTTCAATAGTTCTTTCTCCATTGATTTTTGTTAATAAACCTTTTGCACCATAGAACTCCTGAATATCTTTTAAAGGATCTGCATATACTTTCATTCTATTATTAAATACTGTTACATTATCATCAGCACCTCTTGCTCGTCCTAGAACTCTATCACAAGCTACCTCTTCAGAAACTTCAACTTCGATAACATTTACTAAGTCTACTTTATCTTCTGTAGCTAAATATTTATCTAACTCTTCCATTTGCTCTGTACTTCTTGGGTATCCATCTATTACAACAACTTCAGTAGGTGCATTAATAATAGCAGTTACAATAGTTTTAATAACAATCTCAATTGGCACTAAGTTACCAGCACTTATATACCCCTCAATTGTTTTCCCTAACTCACTACCAGTTGCTACTTCTGCTCTAAACATATCCCCTGTAGAATAGTGTGTTATATCATCATGTTTAGCTGCAATTAATTCTGCATCTGTTGTTTTTCCACTTCCTGGAGCTCCAATTATTAAAAATAATTTCTTCATATTATTTATCCTTTTACGGTTTTAGTTTTTTGTATTATATCTAATTATATTTTAAATTAGATTTACTGAAATCTGTTTAAACTCTTTTGAATAAAAAAATATTATAATTGATACAAGAAAATTTTAAAGAAAGAGTTACAATGAAAAAATTATTATTATTGATGATTACATCAGTATTTTTATTTGGTGAGATGAAGTTTGCTGATCCTGAACCATCTTTTGATAATCCTAGAAAATGGGTTATTAAATTACGTTCTGCACATATAGAAACTGTTAACCATATGTTGGGTTCTATTTACAATGTACTTAAGGTATATCCTGATGAGGGTATAAAAATTGCTGTTGTTACTTATGCACAAGGTGTTAGGGTTCTAAAAAAAGATTATGATCCTCATACATTGTCTCGCATCTCTTCGCTGATGGATTATGAAGTTGAGTTTATAGCATGTAAAAATACAATGGATACAATGAAATGGACAGAAGAAGACTTTATTGATGATGTTCAATATGCACAAGCTGGTATTGCAGAGTTAATTGAAAAATCCGCTGCTGGTTGGATAGAAATAACTCCATATTAAAAATAGAAAAGGTAAAAAATATGTTAAAAAAACAATTGCTTCTGTATTAATATCAAGTGTTTCATTATTTGGATTTGATTATAATTTAGAACCAAAAAAAGTAAGTGAAAATGTTTGGTGTTTTTTTGGTAAATTAGAGATGCCAACAAAAGAAAATGGTGGAGATATGACAAACCACTGTTATATAAAAGGTAAGTCAAGTTATATTTTACTTGATAGTGGTCCTACATACCAATATGCTCAAGCTGCTTATAAAGAGATGGAAAAAATAGAAAAACTGCCTGTTAGTTATGTTTTAAATACACACGAACATGATGATCACTGGATGGGAAATAATTTCTACAAAGAAAAATTCAATGCAACTTTAATTGGTGTAGAACTACAAGATAAAAACTATAAAGAGGGTCAACCAACAAGAATGCATCATTTATTAACACATGATGCAATGACTGGTACACATATAGTTAAACTTGATAAATATATCACAAAACCACAAACAATGGTTTTAGATGGTGAAAAATTTGATTTTATTCCAGTGGGTCAAGGTCATAGTAAATATGATGTATTTATGTATATGCCAGACAGAAAGGTTCTATTTTCTGGGGACTTAGTTATGAATGGTAGAATCACATCAAATAGAGATGGTTTAGTAATAGGTCAATTAAAAGCATTAAAAAAAATACAAGAATATGATTGGGATGTTTTAGTTCCAGGTCATGGATTTGATTTTTCTAAAACTGCTTTAGATGAATCTGTTAAATACTTTTCACTATTAAAAGAGCGTGTTTTAAGTGCTGTTGAAGAGGATGTAGGTCTTGATGGTGTAAATAAATTTGTTAAAATGGTTGAGTATAAAGATAAAGCTATGTTTGATATTTTAAACTCTGGTAATGTATCTAAAGCTTATGAAGAGTTAGAGTTTTTCGAAGAGGAATAAGTCGTGAAATATTTAAAAATTTTATTTTTATTTTTAACATTTAGTATA
>JAYEPG010000031.1:0-3305 GCA_034723795.1 Campylobacterota bacterium | reverse complement strand
TTTACTTCCTTATATTCTGTGGTTAGAATTGAAGAAAGATTTTAACATTTAACCTCTTCAAATCTAAAATTACAATTTTTTATTTTCAAATTTTCAAAAATTGCACTTCAGATTTAAATTTTGAGTTTGCTTTTCTTATCCATAATATCTGTAACAGTTTTAAGTTTATTTAGTTCTTATGGTTTTAATAAATCTATATCAACTATTGAACAACTATCTAAAAATGAGATAAAACTTTCTTCTTTATCCTATAGTATCAAATATAACACAGCTCAAGTACATATCAGTGGCTTACTGATATATCAGCTACAAGAGCTGCTAAGGGATATGATGATGGTTTTGATGAAGCAAAAAACTATTCATTGTTATTGCAAAAAGATTTTAAAGAATTAAAAAAAATATCAAAAGATATGGATGAAGCAAAACTATATTCAATCTTAAAAAAACTAGAGATATTGTTCCTTGAATTCTATACTACTGGTCAAAAAATGGCAAACTTTTATATAAAAGATGGAACAGCTGCTGGAAATAAATATATGGGTATTTTTGATGGAATCGCTCAAAAAATGTATAACGAAGTTGATATATTAATCAAAACAGCAAATAATATAAAAACGAAGAGGTTACAAGAGTATAAAGATAATACAAACTTTATGATGAATATCATTATTTTTATTTCAATTTTTATATTAATAGCAGTTGTTATAATAGGTTTAGCACTTATCTCTCAAATATTAAATTCTTTAAATAAATTTCAAGTTGATTTAGTTGAGTTTTTTGATTTTGTTAATAGAAAGAGTGATAAAACATCGTTGATAATACCTGTTTATTCAAAAGATGAGATAGGTGAGATGGCAAATGTTGTAAATAAAAATATTAAACTTATTGAGAATGGTTTAAAAACAGATGAAAATATGATTATGGATGTATCTGATGTTGCTAAGGAAACTGCACTTGGTCATCTATCTTGTAGAGTTAAATTATCAGCAAACTCGCCATCTTTAAATAGTTTAAAAGATATTATTAATAATCTACTTGATTCATTAAATACAAATACAAATACAATTAATAGTTTAACAGTACTTCAAAGTTATTCAAACAATAAATATAAATCTAGAATATCTTATGCTTCTAATTTTACAGGAAAACAAAAACTATTAGCAGATGAGATAAATAATTTAGGTGATTCACTATCAAAAGTATTTAAAGAAAATCTTGAAAATGGAGAGGTTCTTCAAAAAGATGCAATTGATTTAAATAGTAATATTGATGATTTATCTAAATCATCAAATAAACAAGCAGATGCTTTAAAAGATATTGCTCAAATGGTTGATGATATTACAAATAGTGTAAAAAATAGTACAAATGAAGCTAATAAAATGTCTCAATTTGCAAGTAGTGTTCAATCTGCTGCTAATAGTGGAAAAGAGTTAGCATCAAATACAGAAAGTGCTATGACTCAAATTTATGATTCTACAAGTGCTATTTATGATGCTATTGATATAATTGATCAAATAGCATTTCAAGCAAATATCCTTTCCCTTAATGCAGCGGTGGAAGCTGCAACAGCAGGTGAAGCAGGTAAAGGTTTTGCAGTAGTTGCACAAGAGGTAAGAAACCTCGCAAATAGAAGTGCCCAGGCAGCTAAAGAGATTAAAGGACTTGTAGAACAAGCACAGACAAAATCAAACGATGGTAAACAAATAAGTGATAATATGACTAGTGGATATAGCTTATTAAACTCACAGATTGATAAAACTATAGATGCAATTAACCTTATAACAACAACTTCAAAAGAGCAAATGGAAAAGGTAACTAAAATAAATGATACAATTTCTGATATAGAAAAGATGACTGTACAAAATGCAAATATTGCAAATGTTGCAAATGAAATAGCGTCTAAAACAGAAGATTTAGCTACAAATTTAGTAAATGAAGCTATGAATAAAGAGTTTAATTAATATTTTTTAATACAGTTAGTAAATGTCATTTTTAATATATATTCTTGTGATATACTTCTTTATTATAAGGAGATTGCATGTTAGATACAGAATTTTTAAAAACTATAACTATACTTTTTGCAGAAGATGATGTTGAAATTAGAGATAATTTAAAAATATTATTAGAAAAAAAATTTAAAAAAATAATTTTAGCAGAGGATGGGATAGAAGCTTTAAATATATATAAAGAATCACTAAATAATAATAGTGAAACAATTGATATTATTATTAGTGATATTAATATGCCAAATATGACTGGAATAGAACTATTAGATAGTGTACGAAAACTAAATAAAGATATTCCATTTGTTATTACAACTGGTTATGCTAATAATGATAATTTACTTAAAGCAATAGATTTTGAAGTTACATCTCTTAGTATTAAACCTATAAATATTAAAAAGTTAATTACCAAATTGGAAAATATATCTCAAAATATATATGATCATAGATTTGCAATTCATAACCAAAAAGAAGCAGAGGAGTATTTAAGTATTATAGATAAAGTAGCAATAGTGTCGAAGGCTAACGAAAAAGGTGCTATTACTTATGTAAATGATATTTTTTGTGATATTGCAGGATATACAAGAGAAGAATTAATAGGAAAAAATCATAATATAGTAAGACATCCTGATATGTTAGCATCATCATTTAAAGAGTTATGGAATACAATAAAAATTGGTAATGAATGGTCTGGAAAAGTTAAAAATAAAGCAAAAAATGGTGAAGCATATTATATTAATGCTACTATATTTCCATTGTTTAATGATACTGATACCAAAATAAAAGGGTATATGGGAATTCGATTTTTAACTACAGAAGATGAAAATAAAAAAAGAGAATTTAAATCACAAGTTAGAGAGTTGGTAATTAAACATAAAGAAGATATAAATAAATTAAAAGCACAACAAGATAATAGTTCAAAGTTTAAATTTAATGATTTTACACTTTTAGAAGATAAATTAAAAAAATCAAAACAAAAGTCAAGCTTATTAGTTGATCAACTAAATCATTATGAAGAGATAATAAAAAATTCTGATAAAAGAAATAAAGATAATATATCTAAAGCAAATAATAAAATTAAACAGTATCATTCAGCAGTAAAACATTATATGGAAAAAGAAAAGCAAGTAGAGAATAAACGGAAATCTCTTAAAAAAGAGATAGGAACACTTTTAGTAGAGGTTGATGATAAAACAAAAGAGTGTGCAAGACAAGCTAAAGTTATAGTAGAGTTACGTGATGTAATAGATCATCAAGATGAATTATTAGCAAAGGGTAATAAAATATAATAGTTATTTAAAA
>JAYEPG010000030.1:0-3342 GCA_034723795.1 Campylobacterota bacterium | reverse complement strand
GAATGAAAAAATGAAGAATAAAGTTTTTATTATAGAGTATGCAAAAGGAAGTGATAAAGGTTTTGATGGTTTTAGACCAGATTCAAAACCAATTTTAAATGCTATCAAAGAACTTACGGCAATAGATACAGAAATAGTGTTTTATAGACCAAATAAAAAATATGAGTTACTAGAGTATTTAAAAGAAAACGCTAGTGCAGTTATAAGTAGAATTAACCCTGGAAATTTAAAAGGGGTAGATGAATACTTTCAGTTTTTAAAAGCCTTAGGTGATAGTGGTGTAGAGATACATACCCATCCAGATGTTATGATAAATCTTGATTTTAAAGATATTTTAGCAAAACTAAAAGGTACAGCTCTTGGAGATGATGATACATACTTCTATCATACATATACAGAATTTGTTAGAAAATTTCCAAAAGATTTAAACAAATATGGAATTAGAGTATTGAAAACAAACTATGGTTCTACAGGTGAAGGTGTATATCTTGTATCAAAAAAAGATGATGGTTCTATCTTTACTGTAGAAGCTGTAAATAATGATAAGTTTTATTATGAAAATATGGAAGAGTTTTTAGAAAAATTTGAAGTAAATTTTGAAGCAGACGATGAAAATGCAGCATATTTCAATGGAAAAGCTGGATTTGTTGGTTGTAGGTATCTTGAAAGAATTAAAGAGGGTGAAATAAGAGTTTTACTTGTAAATGACAAAGCAGTTTCTGTAGTACATAAAAAGCCACAAGATGGTGAGTTCTCAGCAACGCTATTTAGTGGTGCTAAGTATAACTATGAATCACCAGAGGATAAAAAATGGGCTGATGTTATAAAGTTAACAAAAAAAGGTTTAAAAGATTTAAAACCATATTTATCCCAACAAAATTATCCGTTGTTATGGACTATGGATTATATTCTTGACTACAATAAAGATGGTTCAGACAAGTATGTATTAAGTGAGATAAACTGTTCTTGTGTTGGTATCACTACACAACTTGAATATGCAAAAGATATAGCAAAAGTATTTAAAAAGAAACAATAAGCTTAGGATAAAATTTTAGTTTTTTATCCATAAATTTAAAAAATTAGTAATCTCATCTTTAACATAAATATTTGTTGTAATATCATGTTTTGTTTTTGATAAGATTACTATTTTTGCATTTGTATATTTTTTTAAGGAATCTATACCATTCCCTTCCACTTTGTATTTTTTATTTAAAGATGTTTTTTTAGAGAAAAATTGATCGTGTGTACCAATTATATTTAAAAATGGTTCATCTTTTTGTGACCCTAACTTGAAGTTTGTATAAAAATATGAGCTTTCACATGAAAAAGCAGTGATGATTCTCCCTTTAAACTCTTTTGATTTATAAATTGCAGCTGCTAGTCCACCTTCTGAATTACCCATAAGAAAAATATTATTGTTGTCTATGAACTCTAGATTTTTCAATTTTTCAAGATTGTACTTTATCTCTGCTAGTCTAATTTTGTGAACTTTTATATATACCTTTTCTTTAACTGGTGATTTGTATGTTGGTCGTTTTTCAATTTTAAATGAGTTTGGTGCAAAAAATATCGCTTTATTGTTTTGCACGATATATTTTCTATAAGTATCACCAGTATACAATCCAGATGAGCCATGCATATATAATACTACTGGTGTGTTTTTGTCAGTTTTAAAATCTGGATATTTGGATAAAAATTCATTGTATGTGCCAAAATAATCTTCTTTTAATCCACCTACCCCTTTTGGTACTCCGATGTAAGCATAGTTAAAAGTATCAGAGATATTAGGATACTTTTTTAGTGTTTTATTTATCTTTTTATACATATTGTTCTTTTCTGTTTTTATTAATTGTACCTAAAAAAGTTTAATATAGTTTTCGTAATCAGCCTGTAATAATTTAATACTAATATAAAAAAAATTAGGAGGTGATATTAATGAATATAAATCAATATAAAATTTTCTTAAAAAAACGAAATGGAATAGCAATTACAAAAGAAATATTTAGTTATAATACTTTTGAAAATATTACTATTGAAATTGAAAATCTTATTTTGAAGTACAATAAAGAAAACCCTAAAAGTTATCTAAAAGAATTTAAACACATAAATAAACATATATCATATTCCTTATACAAAAAATTAAAAGGTTTTAAATGCTAGATACAAGGCGACATGTTACAAGGTTTTTTAAAAGTGCATATACCTTATCCCATAAATATGTATTTGTCTCATTTTTGGTTTCATTATTAGTTGCACTTATTGTAGCTTTTATACCCAATTATACATTATCAACTGAAGCTACATATACTTTTTTTATATTGCTTTTTGCTGCTGGACTTTGGGTGAGTGAAGCGATACCTGCATTTGCTGTTTCTTTGCTTGTGATTGCCTTAGAGATTGTACTATTAGGGTTTCCAAATTTTGATTTTGAAAGTGGAGCTACTACTTGGAAAGTATATCTACAACCTTGGTCATCACCTTTGATATTTCTGTTTTTAGCTGGTTTTATTATGGCTTTGGCTGCATCAAAAACAAAACTTGACCTATGGATTGCTAAAAAGATACTGTTTTTAGTAGGTGGGCGACCACATAATATCATCTCAGGGCTTATAGGTATCACATTTGTACTATCTATGTTTATATCAAATACAGCAACTGCAGCTATGATGCTTACAATTCTTATACCTCTTTTAACACATATAAAAGAATCAAATCCATTTAAAAAGTCAGTTTTATTAGCTGTCGTAATTGGTGCAAACTTAGGGGGAATGGCTACTATTATAGGAACACCTCCAAATGCAATTGCAGTGGGTATCTTAGGTGAAAATGCACCCTCATTTATAGGGTGGATGGGATTAGCACTAGTTCCTGCTTTAACTGTGACACTTATTTTAAGGTTTGTTATTTTAAAGCTATACCCATCAAATGAGCCATTTATAGACCTAAAAAGTATCAAAGAGGTTGATCACTTTGATGATTCTACAAAAAAATTTACAAAAATACCTACAGTTCCTAGTTGGAAAAAGAATATAACTATAGGTATATTTTTACTTACTATTTTATTATGGTTAACAGGACCTTTACACCATATCCCTACAACTGTAGTATCTTTGATACCAATTATAGGGTTTACACTATTTGGTATCATAGATGCTGATGATATGACAAAAATAAGATGGGATGTGATTATCCTTATTATTGGCGGTCTTAGTCTTGGTCTAGCTGTTTCAAAAAGTGGACTTGATATGTGGTTTGCTACACTTATATCTACTGATGGATTATCGGTGCTTTTAGTGATGTTTATATTTTCATATATAGTTGTAATCATATCAAATTTTATGA
>JAYEPG010000029.1:0-41849 GCA_034723795.1 Campylobacterota bacterium | reverse complement strand
TATGACAAAAAAAATTTCTGACATATTATTCTCTACAAAGATGATGTTAATTCTGTTTACACTTCTTGCTGGTGGTGCAGCTGTTGCTACTTTTATTGAAAATGATTACGGTACTTCAACAGCAAGAGTTCTTGTGTATAATCATTTATGGTACGAAATTGTATTAACTTTATCGATTGTTAATCTATCTGGTATTATTATAAAAAGAAAAATGTGGAGACAAAAAGCAAAATTTATTTTTCATATATCATTTGTAGTTATGTTAATCGGTGCTGCAATGACAAGATATATTGGATATGAAGGTATTATGCAGATAAAAGAGGGTCAAACACAAAGTGAAATGATCTCTTTAGAACCATATTTTCAAGCTACTATCATAGATGGTGACAAAAAGTACTATAGTGAATTTCAAAAAGAGTTTGGTGCAATTGGGGACAACAGTTTTCACTATACAGTAGAGTTTGCAGATAAGTCATTAAACTTCTCTTTAAATAAATATACATTTGCAAAAAAAGGTGCTGCTACTATGAATCTTATTGAGACAAATGTATCTATAGGCAATGAAAAGCAAGTAACCAAACTAGTAGGTCAAAGAGGACAGCCTGGTCTTACAAGAGAGTTAATGTTTAAAGATAATATTAAAGTACTTTTAACATATGGTTCAAAACAATTATCAGTTCCATTTGCAATTAAACTAAATGATTTTCAACTTGACAGATACTCAGGAAGTATGTCTCCTTCATCATATGCAAGTGAAGTGACAGTTATTGATAAAGCAAATAATGTAGAGTTTGACTATAGGATTTTTATGAACTCTACACTTAAATATGGTGGTTATCAATTTTTTCAAAGTTCTTATGACCCAGACGAAACAGGGACTGTTCTTTCTGTAAACAATGACCCAGGTACAGTTCCTACTTATATAGGATATTTTTTACTAACATTAGGACTTATTATGAATATGTTTGACTCTAAATCAAGATTTTCAAAACTGATAAAATATACAAAACAATTTAATAGTATAGCTGTTATAGCTATTTTATTTACTTTTTTAAATATAGATTTAAATGCTAATGATATAGATAGCTTAAATAAAAAAACAAATGATTCTCTTACATATCTAGAAAACTTTAAAAAAGATTCTAAAGAGACTGCAAACCTATTTAGTCAATTAGTTACACAGTCAGGTATGGGGAGAATGAAACCTCTTGATTCTTTAAATCATGAGATTTTAAATAAACTTACAAGAAAAAGTACATTTATGGGTATGGATGCAAACCAAATCGTATTAGGTATGTTAAGTCATCCAGAAGTTTGGCAAAATATAAAAATGTTAAAAATTAAAACTCCAAAATTAAAACAAACCGTAGGTGTAGAAAAGTCAAGAACGCATGTAGCTTTTACAGAGATGTTTACCAAAGATGGTCAATACAAATTAAAAGATTTAGTAAATGAAATAAACTCAATGAACCCAAATAAAAGAGGAACATATGAAAGAGATATTATAAAAATAGATGAGAGATTAAATATCGCATATATGGTTTACTATGGAGATCTATTTAATATTTTTCCAAAACCAAAAGATGGTCATGGAGATGATGTTGGAAATAAATGGTACACACCAATAACAGCAATTAAAGAGTTTCATGAAAAAGATAAAAATATAGTTCAAATGATGATTCGAGGTTTTATTGGTGGAGTTTCTACAGCAAACTATGAAGAGGCAAATAGATATATAGGATTGATTTCTCAATACCAAAGAAAAATTGGAAAAGATGTTATTCCTAGTGAAGATATTATAAAAAATGAGATACTATTTAATAAACTAAATATATTTTCAAAACTTACTTTAGCTTATATTTTAGTAGGTATAGTTTTATTTATAGTTTCTTTCTTAACAGTATTTAATAAAAAATGGCACTCAGAAAAAGTAAATACAATATTTTTTGTGATACTTGCAGTTTTATTTGCTTTACACACTTTTGGTATGGGGCATAGATGGTATATAAGTGGTCATGCACCTTGGAGTGATACCTATGAGTCACTTGTGTATATTGCTTGGTCTGCGATGTTTGCAGGGGTTGTATTCTTTAGAAAATCTCTAATGGCTTTAAGTGCAACAGTTGTTATGGCTGGGGTATTTATGTTTACAGCACACTTAACAGGTATAGACCCACAAATAACAAACTTAGTTCCTGTTCTTAAATCATATTGGTTAACTATACATGTATCTATTATTACAGGTTCTTATGGATTTTTAGCAATTGGTGCTATGCTTGGATTTATGGCACTTTTATTATTTATCTTTAGAAGTCCAAATAAACCACATATTGATGATAGTATCAGACAAATTACAGCTATAAATGAAGCTGCACTTATCATTGGTTTAGCAGCTCTTGTAGTTGGAAATTTCCTTGGTGGTGTTTGGGCAAATGAATCTTGGGGTAGATACTGGGGATGGGATCCAAAAGAGACATGGGCATATATAGCTATCATAGCTTACGCTTTTGTAATACATCTTAGAATGATTCCAAAATTAAATACACCATATGTATTTGCTGTTGCTTCGACATTAGCATTTTCAACAATACTTATGACATACTTTGGAGTAAACTTCTACCTATCAGGAATGCACTCATATGCTACAGGTGACCCTGTACCTATTCCTACATGGGCTTATGTATTAACAATATTAGTATTTGTAGTTGTTGCTATAGCAAGTAGAAAAAGAGACTTACCTAAAATAAAAATTTAGGTAAGAAAAGGTATAAATTATGAAACTTAATACACATTTAGAACTAGACACTTCATTAAATGGAAAAGTTGTAGAACTTAAAGACTCTTACTCTAAAGTAGAATTAACCACAACTTCACAAATGCTTGCGGATGCTCAAGGTCTTATTCACGGTGGATTTATATTTTGTGCTGCAGATTATGCTGCTATGTCAGCTGTAAATGACCCATATGTAGTTTTAGCAAAAAGTGAAACTAAATTCACAGCACCCGTAAAACTAAATGATATAGTTACTTTAGAAGCAACTATAACTGAACAAAATGGAATAAAATCAACTGTTGAAGTTGTAGCAACAGTTGAAGATAAAACAGTTTTTAAAGGTGTGTTTTATACAGCTACTTTAGATAAACATGTTTTAGAGATATAAATCATTGAACTATATGCCCCACAAATTTAGACATATTGTCTAAAATCTTTCCACCTTTTCGAAAACCTAAACCACAAGCTTCATAAGAGTAAAATACTCCAGCTTGGTAGTGGTCACCATTGGCAGATTGAGGAAACTCTACATACTCTTGATAGATTGGTTTAAAGTTCTCATACTCACCATCAGTTTTAATATCAAGAGAGTTGTCTTCATTTACAATAGCAACATTTGCACCCTCTCTACCAAAACACATCTTTTCAACTTGTTTTGTGTTTTCTAAAGGCTCAAATGATGTTTCAAGTAAAAGTGGATGATTTGGATACATATCCCATAATACTTTCATAATACCTTTTGATTGAAACATCAAAGTATATGCAGGATTAAAAATAATAGCTTTTTTATCATTTAAAATTTCTGTTAAAATCACACCTAACTCACCCTCCTCAATACCTATATCTTCCCAAGGAATTAGTTTAAACCAGAACTCAAATAGTTCTCCCTCTTTACTAATACCATCATCACTAAACTCAACATCCCCCATATAAGCAAAATCAGTTTTATATCCAACTTCACTAGCAATATGTTGAAGAAGTTTAACTGTATGTTCCTCTTCAATATTTCCAGCTATAGAACTAAATAATATCTTCCAATTTAGTTTTTCGTAATGTTTCTCAAAGTCTTCAATATCACTATTTAAAGTTACAAATCTTTTAAAGTTATCTTTTAATGCTTCATATAAAGAGTTAAATTGAGATGATTCTTCAAGTTCATTATACTTTAACATAGCCCATTGGATTATAGATGTTTCAAAAACTGCAGTTGGTGTATCTGCATTGAATTCAATTAATTTTATAGGCTTACCATCAATTCCACCAGCAAGATCAAATCTTCCATAAAGATGCCAATGAACATCATCTTCCCAAGAAGTTTTTATAAGTTCAACTAAGTTAAAAGGTATATCAAGTTCATGAAAAAGATTGTTTTCAATCACATATTCACCAGCTTCACAATACATATCATACAACTCATTTGCTGCCTCATAATATTTTAAAGCTTCCTCTTGGCTTACAACAACTACCTCATCACTTATGTATGAACTATTATCTAAATCAGTATGCCAAGTAAATCCAATAGATTCTAAATACTTATTTGTAAGTGGGTTTAATTTTTTTAAATTCATTTTATTCCTATTTTTATAATCCTGGAGCTTTCCACATACTATTTGTAATATTTTCATCTACAAGTTTTAGTTGTGCTTCGTATGCTTTTATCCATTTTTTTGTTAATTTTTTATATATTTTATGGTTCTTTTTATTTGGCATATATTCTTTTTCCCAAGATACTAATTTATTTGCACCATCTTCTATACTTTTAAATATTCCAGCTCCTACACCTGCTGCTATTGCTCCACCTAAAGCTGTTGCTTCTTTTACTTTTGGTACTTTAATTTTGCAGTTTGCTACATCTGCCAAAATTTGACACCATAGTTCACCTTTACTTGCTCCACTTGCAAATACTATAGTATCGGGCTTTATTCCTGTAAACTTTTTAATGTTTTTAAGATTTATATTTGATACTATACACGCATTTTCTTGTAAACTTCTAAACATACTATACTTTGTATAAATATTTGTATCAATACCTAAGTTAAGAAAACTTGGACTTGCATGATACCACTTACCATACTTCATACTATCACTAAAGATTGGTAAAATATCATAAGAGCCTACAGGTACTTTTTTTGCTTTTTGTTCTAAAAGAGTATATGTATCAATTCCTAGTTTTTTTGCCTCTTTTATCTCTTCTTGACAAAAAGTATCTCTAAACCATCTCATAACTAATCCACTAAAAAAAGTTATCCCTTCTGCTTGAGATAGATGATCTACTACGTGTGGATTTACTCTTATACTTAAATCTTTTGGTGGTTTTGTAGAACTTGGTATATTTACAATTTGTTGCCAAAAGCTACCGCCTAATATAGCTACTTGATTTTGCTTTACTACTCCTAATCCAGCAGAACCCAACTGTACATCTCCTCCCCCCATAATCACTTTAGTTTTTATAGATAAACCTGTTTCTTTTGATGCTTTTGTTGTAACATTTCCAACTTTTTCACCTGTTTGGTATGTAGGTGGAAAGATATTATCTTTCAATCCAATTTTGGTAGCCATATCTGGTAACCAATCTCTTTTATTTAAAGAATAAATACCTGATGTTCCACCATTACTTGGGTCTGTACAAATTATATCACTAAGTTTTGCAATAATCCAATCACTTATCATAGATATATACGATACATCTTTGTATATCTTTGGTCTATTATTTTTTACCCAAAGAAGACGTGGTAATGCACCTAATGCAAATGTTTGTCCACTTTTTTTATAAAACTCTTCTTCAAGCTTTGGATATTTTTTATTTAGATATTTTACCTCTTTTGATGCACGTGAATCAACATTTGCAACTGCAAAAATCTCTTTACCTTTTTTATCATAAAGGACAATCCCCTCTCTCATACTAGAAGCAGTAACAGCAATAATATCTTCACCAGTTAATTTTGCATCTTTTAAAGCTTTTTTAATACAAGTAATTACCAATTGCCAATTTTTCTTAAAATTAAAACTCATACTATTTGAAACATTTTTTTCCTCTAGATGTGTCCACTCTATTTGACCTATACTTATTTGATTCCCTTTTTTATCAAATATTACAGCTCTTACACTACCTGTTCCTGCATCTATTGTCATTAAATATTGTTTCATAATATATCACCTTTTTTAGTTTTGTTGAAAATTTAAGTATAAAAAAACCTTGATATTTATATTTATCAAGGTTTTATATTTTGTTAGTTGTCAATATTGACTATTCTGCATCCATTAAAGTTTTATAAAACTTTGTATAATTTGTATCGTTTTCATCTCTTGCTTTCATGGCAGATCTTGGATGTTCTACTAGTTGACCTGTAATCATATAAGGAATTGAGTATCCCCAATCTAGCTCTTTTTCTAAAGGTACTATGTAGTTTTCAATAAAGTCTAGTACTGGTAGTTGTTTATATTTTGGATTTTTAAGGAAACCGATTAATAGTTCCATAGCACAGTTACCTGCACCTCTTCCTAATCCAGAGATTGTTACATCTAAGAAACTTGTACCATACATCATAGATTCAATTGTATTTGCAAAAGCTAATTGAATATTGTTATGTGCATGAATACCAACTTGCTTACCATTTTCTCTACAAATTTTTACATATTTCTTTGCAAGTTCTTGAATTTGTTCTGGATAAAATGATCCAAAAGTATCTGCAATATAAATTACATCTGCTTTAGATTTACTTAGCATCTCTAACGCTTCATCAAGTTCTGTATCAAAACATTTAGCAACAGCCATTAGGTTAATAGTTGTTTCATAACCTTTTTCATGTGCTTCTCTTGCTAATTCAATTGCAGCTGGTATTTGATGAATATATGTAGCTATTCTAATCATATCAACAACTGATTCACTTTTTGGAAGTAGTTCATCATTTACAGTTCTACCAATATCAGACATAACTGCAATTTTTAAATTTGTATCATTAGTACCTACAATTCTTCTTATATCTTCCTCTTTACAAAAGTTCCAAGCACCAAAATCGTCTTCACTCATTAGTGATGGTGAATTATTTTTTCCAATCTCCATATAGTCAATACCAGCAGCCACACAAGTATCATAAACACCTTTTACAAATTCATCTGTAAAATAAAAGTTATTTACTAAACCACCATCTCTAATTGTACAGTCAAAAACTTTTATATCTTCTCTTACTGTTAGCATTGTTCCCTCTTTTTCAATCATCTTTTATCCTCTTATTTTCTTATTTATTATTATTTGTTTTTTATGCTTCTTTCATTGTATCAGCAATCATAAACGCTAACTCTAAAGATTGGTCAGCATTTAACCTTGGATCACATTGTGTATGGTATCTACTTGTTAAATCATCTGTTTTTATATCACATGACTTACTACCTGTACACTCTGTAACATCTTGACCTGTCATCTCAAGATGGATTCCACCTGCCACACTTCCTTGTGCTTTATGGATTTGAAAAAACTGTTTTACTTCACTTAAGATATTTGCAAAATCTCTTGTTTTATATCCATTTGGTGCTTTTTCCACATTTCCATGCATTGGATCACAAGACCAAACAACTTTTTTACCTTCAGATTCAACTTTTGCTAAAAGTTTTGGATAAAGTTCCGATACTTTATCTGCACCCATTCTAACAATAAGATTTAATCTTCCAGCTTCATTTTGAGGGTTTAACTTATCAATCAATCTTATAAGCTCATCCTCTTTCATAGTTGGTCCAACTTTACAACCAATTGGATTTTTAATACCTCTAAAGTATTCAATATGAGCTTCATTTAAATCTCTTGTTCTATCACCTATCCATAACATATGTGCAGAACAATCATAATAATCACCAGTTAAACTATCTTTTCTAGTAAGTGCCTCTTCATAATTTAGAAGAAGCGCTTCATGTGAAGTATAAAGTGTAGTTTGATTTAAAGCAGGAGTATTTGAAGAGTTTATTCCACAAGCTTCCATAAACTTTAAACTTTCACTTATTTTACAAGCTAACTCTTCATATTTTTCACCAAGTGAATTATCTTTCATATAATTAAGGTTCCAGCTATGAACTTTATTTAAATCTGCCATTCCACCTCTTGCAAATGCTCTAAGTAAGTTTAGAGTTGCAGCACTTTGGTTATAAGCTTTAAGTAGTTTTTTTGGATTTGGGGCTCTTAGTTTATGATCTGCTTTTATATCATTTACTATATCACCTCTATAACTTGGATATTCAACACCATCAATAGTTTCAAAATCACTACTTCTTGGTTTTGCAAATTGACCAGCAATTCTTCCAACTTTTACTACAGGTTTACCACCACTAAATGTCATAACTACAGCCATTTGCATCATAACTTGAAATAGTGATTTTATATTGTTTGCATCAAAAGCTTTAAAACTCTCTGCACAATCCCCACCTTGAAGTAAAAATGCATTCCCTTTTGACACCTCTGCAAGTTGTGATTTTAAATCTCTTGCTTCTTGAGCAAATATAAGTGGAGGATAAGTAGCTAACTCTTTTTCCACTTTTTTTACTTTTTTCATATCATCATAAATTGGTTGTTGCTTTATTGGAAAATCTCTCCAACTGCTTGGTGTCCAAATATTACTCATATTTTTGCCTTATTTTATTGTTTAACTTTTTTTAATAACTCTTGAAATGATACCTTAAAGGCACTCAATCCATCTTGAAGTAGTGTATTATATACTTTATTGATGTCAATTTGGTTACTTTTTAAATCTTTAAAAAACTTATCACATGAATTTTCATCTAAAATCTCACTTTGAGCTTTTACTCCATCTTTCTTCCAAGCTTTTATTGTACTTAATGGTGCTGTATTTATAGAGTGTGGGAATATTAGTTTATCCATATAATAACTTGGAGTTAAATCATCACCTTTTACACCAGTACTTGCAAATAAAGTTCTAATGTTTGCATTATCAAACTTCTCAATCTCATGGTAACATTTTGTTGCATTTACAATACCAACTTTTGAAACTTCTAAGTTTTTACTTTCTAGTTGTTCATCAAGAAGTCTATCAAACCTACTTACAAAAATTGAAACTACACCTTTAGTATCTTTTCCACTTTTTTTGATTCCTGAATTTAATGCTTTTGCAGATTCAATTGCTTGATCTGGAGAAAAAATTAATGTTGCATTTACATTTATACCCATTGAAGTTAAATGTTCCATTGCACCATATCCTGCTTTTGTAGCAGGTATTTTTATCATCACATTATTGAATCCTATTTGAGTATAAAGTCTAGCACCCTCTTCAATAGTACCCATCATATCATCACACAAAGTTGGATCCACCTCAATTGAAATAAAACCATCATTTGCTTCTATATCGTGTATAGATTTTAGAATTTCTGCTGCTCTTTTAATATCAGTTATTGCTAACTCTTCATATATTTTTTTTGAATCATTTGCTTGCAACATATTTATCTGTTGAGTATATGCTGTTGAATTTGTTATTGATTGTTGAAAAATTGCTGGATTACTAGTAGCTCCATGAATTATACCATCACTTATAATAGTTTGAAATTCATCCTCTAAAAAATCTCTTTCAATAAAATCACACCAAATTGAATAGTCAATACTTTTTCTTAAACTCATCTTTTTTCCTATATTATTTTAATTTTGTACAAATTAAATCTTTCTCTACATTTCTTTTAAAATCTTTTAAAACAAAACCTTTACACTTTTCATTTGTCTCTTTGTTTACAAAACTTATAGTATATTTTATACCTTTTACATTTATATCTTCTCTTAAAAACTGATGGTTAGCATATACTTTTACTTTTGATACATTTTCATATCCAAGAGTATTCAATATTTTAGTTACTTTTGTAGCTTGACCAAAAAAAACCAGAAAAAACCAGAAAATACCCAATACCCCCAATATAACCATATAAACAATTGTTTTTTTAGGTAGCTTTCTTACTTCTATTGCCATATATATCCTTGAAATATAAAATTAAATTTAACCATTTTACCATAATTTAGATATAATGCACGTTATGAAGAATGTACTAGTAATATTAGATGGGCAAATAGCCAAACATCTTATAAAAAGAATGGTAAGTTTAAATAACAATCTTAACCAATATGATATTGTTTACACAGATGATGCAATCTTGCCAGAAAAAATACCGTTAAATTTTATATTTTATAAATTTGATCCTACAAGCTATTCTAAGATTTTATTTCTTTTAAATAAAGAGCTGTATCAAGACGCACTAATAGTTTTAAATAATAAAGAAGATACCCTAGCAACTGTTCATAATATTAGAACAAAATATAAAAATTTATCTTTTACTATTTATGACCAATGGGATTTAAATATTGAAAATGATAACAATATCCAATACTATAGAGGTCAAGATATTTTATCAAATGGTTTAGTTGAACAACTCCCTAATATTCCTGTATTTGCACAAAATATAGGGAATAGGAAAGGTGAAATAATGGAGATTAAAATTCCATTTGGAAGTACCTATGCCTATAGATATATAGGAAGTATTGGTCAAAAAGATTGGAAGATAGTCTCCTTATATAGAAACCAAGAACTCATAACTATCAAACCATCATTAGTTTTAAAACCAAATGATATAATTATAGTAATTGGAAAACCAGATGTTTTAATCCAAGTATATAATGCTATTTCTAAATCCCAATCTCAATTTCCAATGCCATTTGGAAATAATATATATATGTATATTGATATGTATATACAAAATGAAAATGAGATTTTAGATTCTCTAGAAGATGTTAAAATTCTTCATCAAAGGATGAAAAATAAACAACTAATAGTAAAAATCACACGACATACAACAGTTGACCTTTTAAATAAAATTCATTTTTCATTAGCTAATGTTTCAAATTTAATTATTGATATGGATTACTACAATCTTGGTATTCAAAATATTTTAAAACAAGATAAGATTAAATTTGATATTGGATTAATAGTTTTAACAAATAGTTTATTAAACTATAAAGAAGCAATTAAAAATATTGTATCTTTAAAACTTCCAATATTTAAAGTTGGTATAGAAAATATATCTTCACTAAAAAGTTCATTGATGCTATTAAATGACAATAAACTTTATGAACAAATATCTCCAATGCTTTTTGATATATCTGCACAATTAAAAATTACACCTAAAGTGTTTGATTTAGATCCTATAGGTGATGTACAAAGGGATGGACTAATATCACATCTTAATAATCTTGCTAAAATATTTACACAAAATATCACAGTGATTAAAGAGAAAACAAATCCAATGAGAAGATTAAATAAAGAACAAAATATTTTACAAGTTTTACCGTTAAAACAAGAGATGTTCAAAAAAAGAACTATTAAGTTTTTTAGTACTGATAGTGATTTATTATCATTTGATTCAAATAAATATAACCAAATCCTAATCCCTGTTATAGAGAGTTCAAACCAATAGTTTAAACTCCTCTATAACTTTAAAATCTATCATAGCATTCATAAGAGCTAGTTTTTCACAATTTAATAGCTCATCTAAAGTTATATCAGCCTCTTTTATATAATTATTCTGTATTAATCTATGTCTAGTTGTACCTAAAAGAAGTGGTTTTTTTGGTGTTAACCAAATTCCATCTTTATATATAGCAATATTTGCAATACTTGTATCAGTAACCAAACCATCTTTTATAATAATAACCTCATCACAGTTCTCTTTTTGATCGTAAAAACTATCTATATCTTCTCTATTAACTGCTTTATATGTATACTTTATATTATCATCAACTACTATTTTAAAACTCTTTATAGACCTTAGTTTATACGGACTATAACTTATATCAAGTATTTCATCTTTATTATAAACAACTTTACATTTTAATAGTTTATTGCTTGGGGGATATATATATTCACCTAAATTAATATTCTTCCCAATTGTTCTTGAAATTCTTTTTTGATGATAATCTAAATTAAATATCTCTTCATCATCACACTTAATTGTTTCAAAATAAGCTTGCGAATTTTCTTCTAAAAATTGTTTTTCACTCATGGTATATACACCTTATCAATCATCTCTTCATATTCACTTCTTAAGTCACTATCACAAGTGATACCACCACCACTTTTATAAACTAAACTACCGTCATCATTTTTTTGAATAAATCTAATCATAACTCCACTATCTAAACTTTCACCATCAAATACTCCAAATACACCTGTAAAAAACTCTCTATTATATTCTTCTATATTTTTTATTATCTCTACTGTTTTCTTTTTTGGCGTACCTGTTATACTACCTGCTGGAAGTAGTGAAGTTAATATATCCCCTATTTTATTTTGCCAATTAGTATTTAAGTCTCCAGATATTTTAGAACTTACTTGAAGTAACTCTTTTTTTCCAGCATTAATTTTATCAATATATCTAAACTTTTCAACCTTTACATTTGAAGATACAATTGATAAATCATTTCTAAGAAGATCTACTACCATAGTATGCTCAGCTAACTCTTTTTCATTTTCCAAAATCTTTGTTTTTGCATCTTTTAAAGAGGCATCAATAGTACCTTTCATAGGATATGTAAATATTTTATCCTCTTTTATCTCAATAAACCTTTCAGGTGAAAAACAAACAAACTTATCCTTATAATAAAGTTTAAACTTAGCATCTGCATTTTTATATACATCTTTTAGTTCTATTTTAGTATGTACTGTAGTTTGTGTTGTTAAATTTAATAGATATGTATTACCATTAAGAATTTGATTTTTTACACTATCAAACTTATTTTTATATTGATCAAATTTTATTGCTTCAAATTGAAGTTGAGTTTTTTGATGCTGTTTTTTTAGTTTATTATCTATTTTGTAAACTATATCAGATGGTAACTCACAAAGAGGTATCACATCATAGTTTGTCATATCAAAATCTATAACAAAAAAAAATGGCTCTTTTTTTGAGCCATAATAGTTAAGTTTTTCTTTTAGTTTTTCTCTTTTTTTCATATAGTTATTCACTTTTAAATAAAACTATATATTGTTTTATTTTATTTTATTTTTAATAATAAATAAATTTTCATCTATTAAATACCTTAAGTAAGGAATTCTATAATTTTTATTTTTTATTTTTTATTTTTTTTATTTTTTATTTACCAAGAAATAAACTTTATTTCTGTTTCCACCATCATTACCTATCTCTTCATCTTCAACCATCTTATAAATTACTTTTCGTAGATACTTTAATTCAAGTTCTTCAAGCCTAGAGTGAATTTCAACTATTTTACTTCGCGGATGTATTTTCAAATCTTCTTTTATTAAAGCTTTTAAATGTGGTTCATCCATAGTTTTTAAACTAGGTTTTAAATCATGTTCTAACGATATTAAAACCTCAGGATTAATAATATACATTAATCCTTTTGTTTTTCCTTCTGTTTGTACTATTTTTTTATTAATTAAGTTATCTACCCAATTACGTAACCTGTCATTATCATTAAGTTGTAAAACTTTTGATAAATCAAATCCTGATATTTTTTTCTCCCTAGTAATAACACCTAACGCAATTATTTCTTTTTGAGATAACTCATAATGAGTACCTAAATAATCTAATATTTGAAGAATTTCATTATCAATAATATTTGAATAAATAGTAATTTTAACAAAGTTAATATTACTTTCTATTAAAGGATAAGGTTTACCATCGAGGCTTAATCGTTCATAAATCAAATCATAACCACTACCTTCATTTTCCATTAGTTTTAAGGCTTTAAAGGTATTTATTAAAGAGGGGTTTCTTCTATGAACTTGATGTAATATATTATTATTAGTAACTCCAAGAGGTAATCCTCCTGGATTTTTTATCTCTAATCTATTTGTATATAGTGATATAAAAATATCTCCTGAAATAGTAAACGACTTATGGACAAAAGCATTTATTATTAATTCTCGTATTACATCCTTAGAATAATGTCTTATTTGCTTTCTAAACATACCATCTGGTAATTCAAAACTATAGTTTAATTCTTTTGCTTCTTTTTCTATCTCTAAAATTAATTCTTTAGGATTAAATTGATTTAAATTCCAATC
Organism: Campylobacterota bacterium; assembly: GCA_034723795.1. GTDB lineage: Bacteria > Campylobacterota > Campylobacteria > Campylobacterales > Arcobacteraceae > JAIOSF01. The sequence goes on along the minus strand of JAYEPG010000029.1, from coordinate 28,010 downwards.
AACTTTTCTAATTTTTTTCTCATTTTCATCATATACAATATATTGAACTGTAATAGGATAATTTAATTTTGATCTTTGCTTAAAATTACCAAGCCATAAAATACCAAGATTAGTCATAAAACCATCATCGATAAGATGATAAAATTCTAAAATATTCAAATCTGTTTGTTCCTTTATAAAGTCACTTACACTAGAAGAATCTCGAATATCATCTAAAAAGTTTTTTATATAAATTGATTCAATTGAAGATATATGATTTTTTGTAACAACAAGTTCCCATTGAAAAGCATCTTTATCATGTGCTAATCGTGTAAGTTCTTCACCTTTTACAGGACTACATTCATCACCAATCCTAATAAATACTTTACCATCACTAGTAGTTGCTATTGTTTTTAAGGATGGATGTATTTGTATTATAAAATATTCACTTCCATTTTCATGAGTAATTATATCAGGATTTACCAGACCAACACTATCTGTAAGACTTCTCAAAGATTTAATAGTTTTATTAATATCTTCTTGTTTTATTTTTTGATTTTTTGGTGGTAATTTTTCTTTATCTTCCACTCCAATAAAAAGATAACCACCTTGTGAATTTGCTAAACAAACACAAGTTTTAGCTAAATCTTTTAAATCTGCTTTTTGTCCAATTACTTTCTTGATACTTTTATATTCAATTGTACTATTTTCATATTTTTCTAATTTCATTATATTAACCTTACTAAATATGTATTTTATACAATTATTTATCTAATATCAACATCTTTAAACAAGCCATTCTAACTGCAACTCCATTAGTAACTTGTTCTAACACTTGGCACCTTTCATCTTTTAGCATCTCATCACTTATATCAATATTTCTATTAACAGGTCCAGGGTGCATAAGTAGAACATCTTTTTTACCTAAAAGTTTTTTAGTTATACAATATTTTTTTGCATAATCTTTTTTACTTTTTTCTAACTCTTCTGGAAGCATATTTTCATCATGTCTTTCATGCTGAACTCTTAAACTCATAATAATATCAATATCTTTTATAGATTTTTTTAGGTTTGTAGTTGCTTTGTATTTTGATTTTGATTTAAACTTTTTAGGTGAAACTAAAATTGGATTTAATCCAAATCTTGGTAGAAGCTCTAAGTTTGATGAAGCAACCCTAGAGTTTGAAATATCTCCAACTATTGCTATGTTTTTATTTTTTATCCCTTTAGGAAAATACTCAACAATTGTAAATAAGTCAAGTAAAGCTTGTGTAGGGTGAGCGTTTTTACCATCACCTGCATTTAATATTGGACAGTCAACATGTGATGTTAAACTTTGAGGTAATCCACAATCACTATGTCTAATAATAATCGCATCAGGCTTCATAGCATTAAGATTTGCAACTGTATCTTCAACAGTTTCACCTTTTTTTGTAGAGCTTGTTTGAACTTCTAAGTTTACAACATCAGCACCTAATCTTTTTGCAGCTATTTCGAAGCTACTTCTTGTACGTGTAGAGTTCTCAAAAAATAATGTAACTATTAACTTGCCCTCTAATAAATTATTAGATTGTAAATCTTTAAACAGTCTTGCATCATCGAATAATCTTTTTATCTCTTTATTTGTAAAGTCTGCAGTTGTAATCAAATGTTTACGCATACGCTACCTTTTCATCTTTAAATTTTATGCCGTATTATATCATATTTTTATAAATCAAGACGAATAGTTCTTATTTAATCGTATACAGAATCCATATCTAAATCATCTAGTTCTAACCCAGGAACATTCTCTAAAGAATCTTCATTTACCTCAGAACCTTTAAAGTCATAATTATCTTTTTGATAAAAAGTTTGTTCTATAGAGTATCGTTTCTCTTTTTCCATCTCTATTTCTAATTGTTTTTTTATCCTCTGTTCATTTTGGGTATTTCCATCTGTTGCTAATAGTATTGAACATATTAACATTATAAGTACAAATATATTTTTCATAGCTTCCCCTTTTATTTTAGATATTAGATATTACTATAATATTTATAAGTAAAAGGTAATATAAATATATTAATTTAAAATGTAACCATAATAAGATATTATCATAGTATAATAAATGCAACTAAAAAAGCAATTTTAAGATAAAATTGTTAATATATAAAAAATAAGGGGTTTAAAGTGAGAAGATTAAAAGAATTTTTCTATAGCAAATTTTACATAGAACTTATTTTGGCATCTGTTCTTTTTATAGTTGCTATTTCAACAAACAGTATGATTGAGATTATTATAGGTTTATTATACTTTATTATTATGCTTGAAATTGTACGTGCAGTTATGAGTTTTTTAAGAGAAAAAAGAATTAAAATAAGAATTTTAATAGATGCTTTTATTATACTTGCACTTCGTGAGTTTATTGTAAATGTTGTTAAAATAAATAATGAGGAATTAAATAGTGTAGATGCCTTACTTGCAAGTAGTGTAAACTTTCATATTATGATTTTTAGTGGTGTATTACTATTTCTATTTTTATTAAGATGGTTAGCAATGTTTACTTCACCAGATAAAGTATCAAATAAATAAAACCTTAAAAGAAGATACTTTCTTCTTTTATGAGGAGCAACTAAGTTTTATATTTGAAAACTGGTGTGGTGTTGCTTTTGAATATCTTTCAAACCCTTTATGTTCATCAAACGGATTTTGAGCAATTTTTAAAATATTATTTAAAAGTTCAAAATCATCTTTATTAGCATCATCAATAGCCTCTTGTATAATATAGTTTTTTAATATATATTTTGGATTTACTTTATCCATCTTTAATTTTATATCATCTTTTGAAATACCTTGAGTCTCTATAACTTTAAAGTATTTATCAACCCATGAAGAGATATGATCTCGATATGTACAAATATCTAAAATAGATTGTTTATCAAACTTTGTTAGTACTCTAAAAAATAGATTATAATCTACTACTGCATTTTCCATACAAAAAAGCATATCATCTATTAAAGCTTTATTTTTATCACTAGACAAATTTTCATTTAATCCTAATCTTTTATTCATAAGTGTATAGTATTCTTTTCGTTCGCAAGATTCAAACATCTCTACATATTCATTTAGTTTTGACTTTGCTTTTACTATAGGAGCAATTGATACAGCTAAACTTGATAAATTCCACTTTGCTATAAATGGCTGATTTGAATATGAGTACCTACCCTCTTTATCTGTATGATTACATATTGTATCTTTAGCAAAATTATCCATAAAAGCGTAAGGACCATAATCTATAGTCACACCTGCTACTGACATATTATCAGTATTCATAACACCATGCATGAAACCATAACATTGCCATAAAGCAATCATCTTTGAAGTTCGCTCCATAATTGCAAAAAATAGTTTTTCATACTTTATATCTTTAGGAAGATTTACAAGTTCATTATAGTTTTGTTCACACACAAAATTTGCAAGTTGTTCTATCTCTTGATTTGTACCATTTTTATGATAATACTCAAAAGTTCCAAATCTTATCCAAGATGGAGATACCCTTAGAACAATTGAACCTTTTTCATGAGTCATATCTCTATATACTCTATGATTGGAACTTATAATAGCTAAAGCTCGCGTTGTATCAATACCTAAAGCATGTATATGTTCACTCATAATATATTCACGAATTGATGAACGTAAAACTGCTTTTCCATCACCATGTCTTGAGTACTTAGTAATACCACTACCTTTTAATGCAAAATGATGATTTTTAAAACTACCTATATTTATCGCTCTTCCATCACCTAAGCGTGGTACAAAAAATCCAAACTGATGACCAGCATAAACCATAGCATATGGTACTGAACCATTTAAAAGTTCTTTACCATTTAAAATATCTATAATATCTTCATCTGATGTATTTTCATAATCTATCCCTATCTCATCAAATAAAAGTTTATTTTTACTTGCCAAAATTGGATGATTTAATGGTGATATAGTTGAGTATTCATAAAATTTATTATCAAATTCTAAATAACTATTTTCTACTTTTAAATCTTTTAGTTTAGTTTTATTCAAAATATTCCCCTTATTTTCTTTTGCCACTCATCAAGTGTTTTTTCATATCCAATTTTTTTTGTTAAATAGAACTCTACATCTTTATATAAATAATCTTGTTCGATATATCCTCCATATTCATGTGGGTATTTATACCCTATATGATTATCTTGAAGGTGTTTTGGTATCTCTAGCACTTCATTACTGTTTATATAACTTAAAGCCTGATTTATAGCATTATATGAGCTATTTGACTTAGGACATGATGCTAAATAAATAACACACTGACTAAGAATGATTTTTGATTCTGGATAACCAATTTTTGATGTAGCTAACATAGTACTTGTAGCTAAATTTAGTGCATTTGGGTTTGCATTTCCTATATCTTCTGAAGCTAAAATCACTAATCTTCTTGTGATATATTCTACAGACTCTCCACCATCAATTAATCTGCCTAAATAATATAGTGATGCATCTATATCACTACCTCTAATTGATTTAATCATCGCACTTGTTATATCATAGTGACTTTGAGATGAACTAACACCATCTCCCATACTATTTTCTCTTAACTCTTTTAATAGCTCTTTAGTGATATTACTATCTACTTTAGAAGCAAAATCAATAAGATTTAATAAAGCTCTACCATCTCCTCCACTACTAACTATAAGATAATCCAAGGCTTCTTTATCTATCTTTATATCAAGATGCTTTACAGCTTTTGTAGCTAATATATTTAGTTCATTTTGCATTAATGATTTAAACTCATATACAAAACTTCGTGAACGAATACCAGCAGTTAAACTAAAAAATGGGTTTTCAGTTGAAGCACCTATTATTATTGCATCATAGTTTTCCATTATAGGAAGAAGTACCTCTTGTTGAGTTTTAGATAATCTATGAACTTCATCAATAAATATCAAAGGTTTTAAAAGTGCTCCATCGTATCTTTTAAATACTTGACGTAAATCTTCTATTTTTAAACTTGTAGCATTAAAACTATAAAAGTCATATCCACTAGTTTTTGCAATAATTTTTGATAAAGTTGTTTTGCCAGTTCCTGGTTTTCCATAGAAAAACATGTGTGGAATCTCTTTTTTGATTATAAGTTTATATAAGGCTTTGTTTGGGGATATTATATGTTCTTGACCTATAAACTCTTCAAGAGTTTTAGGTCGCAAAAGATTTGCTAGATTAGTACTCATCATCAAAAAAATCGTCGAAGTCGTCTTCTTTATCTTTCTTTCTATTTACTTTTGTTTGTTCTTTCATAAATTTTCGTAAATTATCATACTCATTTCGTTCAAGAAATCTAACTTTTCCTGATGGTAGATTATTTAAGTTAATACCACCAAAACTTACTCTTTTAAGGTCAACAACTTTTGCACCAAAGTGTGCAAAAAATCTTCTTAACTCTCTATTTTTACCCTCACTAATTGCAACTTTTAGTTTAGAATATTTTGGAGTATTTGTTTGGATTTGGTAACCTAAAAATCTTTTAAATTCCATATCTGTAATCTTTGTATTATCCCAAGCACCTGCAGTTGCATCATCAAGTGTGATACCATTATCCATACCACTTATCATAGCAGGAGTTACTTCACCCTCAATTTTTATTTTATATACTCTTTCTAAATCAGAAGTCATTAAAGCTGTTGCAATTGTTGGATCATCAGTAAGTAATAGTAACCCTTCACTAGCATAATCCAATCTTCCTACAGGTATAAAGTGGTTATATTTTTTACCTATTGTATCGTAGATTACTGTTCTACCTTGTGGATCATTTTTAGATACTATTTCACCTTTTAATTTATTATATACAATAACTGTAGATGGTCTACTATAATCAACTTTAACAGTTCTGCCATTTACCTTTACAATAGTTTTATGTCCAACTTTTGTTGATAAGTCTCCAATAACTTTTCCATCTATTGAAACTTTACCCGCTTTTATAAGCTCATCTGCTTCTCTTCTACTAAATCTACTGTTATGTGATATAAACTTATTTAGTCTTATTTTATTTTCTTCTGATTGTGTTTGCTTTGACATATTTGTCTCCTACTTTATCCCTGCTTCTACAAGCTTATGGATATGCAATACGCCCACAAGCAAATCATTATCATCAACCACTAGTAACAGTTGGATTTTAAAATCCTCTACTATTTTCAGCGCATCAGAAGCTAGAATATTTTTATTTTTTATTATTTTTGGATTTAATGTTGCTATATCTTCAACTTTACAATCTAATGAAAAGTTTTCTTTTAACATAGCACGTCTTAAATCACCATCACTTAATAGTCCTATAACCTTGTTATTTTCAACTATTATAGCATTTCCGAGTCTACCCTCACTCATAGTAACGATAGCGTCTTTTAGCTGTGTTCCACATGGAACAATTGGTAAATTATCTTTTTGAAGAAGATCATCAACTTTAACAAAAAGTTGTTTACCTAAACTTCCTCCAGGATGAAATGAAGCAAAATCCTCTTTAGCAAAGTCTTTATATTTCATTAGACAAACAGCAAGTGCATCACCTAAAGCCATAGTAAGTGTTGTAGATGAAGTTGGTGCTATATCTAAAGGGCAAGCCTCTTTTGTAATATTTATATTTAAAAATATATCTGAAAAGCTTCCAAGAGTAGAGTCTCTATCTTTTGCCATAGCAATAAGTGGTATATCAAATCTTTTAAGATGTGGAAGTAAAACTTTTAGCTCTTCACTCTCTCCACTATAACTAATTGCTAAAACTATATCACCAGCACTTATCATCCCTAAGTCACCGTGCATAGCTTCTGTTGGATGTAAAAAGAAAGAACTAGTTCCAGTACTTGCAAAAGTTGCAGCTAATTTACTACCAACCAATCCAGACTTTCCAACACCAGTAACTATAAGTTTACCTTTAGTATTAGCGATAAGATGGACAGCTTTTTCCATCTCATCTGAGATATTAGAAGCAGCAATCTCAAGCTCTTTTGCCTCAATAAGTAAAACCTCTTTTGCAATTTGCTTAAAATCCATATACTACTCCTTTATATATTATAACTATTGTACGAATATAGTTGGTACAATCATTGGGTATTTTCTGTATTTTCTAATACAATGTTTTCTTACAACTTTTCTTAACTCTTCTTCAACCGCTCTTGTATTTTGTAAAATACTTGGTTTAATATGATCTAAGAAGTGTGCAAGTAAATCTTCCATCTCTTTTGCAAATACTTTTTCAAACTTATTATCAACCATACCAAATGAACTAACTCTTGTAACACCTACAACTTTTCTTTCATCTTCAGAAATATTCGCAACAATCATAACAACACCTTCGTTTGCCATAGTTTGTCTATCAATTACAACATCATCTGCAATTTTTCTATTTCTCATATTATCAATATATGTTTTACCTGTTTTTACTGTTTTTACTTTTTTAAGATACTTAGGTGCAATCTCAATTTGCTCACCATCACTTAAAATATATGTATTTCTCTCTAATACTCCACAATCAATACCAGTTTGAATATGTCTTCTTACGTGGTTATACTCACCGTGAACAGGTATAAAGAACTTAGGCTTAGTAAGTCTTAGCATAAGCTTTTGTTCCTCTTGTGCAGCATGTCCTGAAACATGAATATCTGCATAGTTTTGATAAGCAACATCAGCACCAGCTTTTTGAAGTTGATTGATTATCTCAGATACACTTCCTTCGTTTCCTGGGATAGCTTTTGCTGATAATACAATTTGATCTTCAGGCTTAATTTTAATATGTCTGTGCTCACCAATAGACATTCTAAACAATGCACTCATAGGCTCACCTTGTGAACCAGTTGTAATAATAAGAATCTCTTTATCAAGATGTTTATTTACCTCATGTGCATCAATAAACTTATCTTTTGGATATTTTAAATATCCAAGCGTCATAGCAATATCAAGATTTTTCTCCATACTTCTACCAATAACACAAATTTTTCTATTATGTTTTAATCCACACTCAATCGCTTGTGCAACTCTATGTAAATTTGAACTAAATGTAGACATAATAATTCTACCTTTAGCAGCAGCAAATATTCTCTCAAATGTAGGTGCGACTGCTTTTTCAGTTTTAATAAAACCTGGAGAGTGAGAGTTTGTACTATCACTTAAAAGTGCTAAAACACCTTTTTCTCCATAATATGCAAGTCTGTGTAAATCTGCTGGATACCCATCAACAGGAGTATGATCTATTTTAAAATCTCCAGTATGAATAATAGTACCAGCTTCAGTTGTAATAGCTAAAGATGAACTATCTATAATAGAGTGAGTCATATGCATCCACTCAACTTCAAATTCACCAATTTTAATTGGTTTTCTTTTTTGAACAGCTCTAAAATAACTTCTATGATGTTTCATTTTATGTTCATCAAATTTAGAACCTATAGACTCTAAAGGTAATGCAGTACCATAAACAGGAACTTGTAACTCTTTAAAGATATAAGGCATAGCACCAATGTGATCTTCATGTGAGTGAGTAATAACAATAGCTGTAATCTTACTTCTAATTTGTCTTACATATGTAAAATCAGGGATTAAAATATCAACACCATGCATAGAGTCATCAGGGAAACTCATACCAACATCAACAATAATAGCTGATTTTTCAGTCTCTATAACCATCATATTTCCACCAATTTCACCTAATCCACCTAGTGGAGTGATTTTGATATTTGCTTCTGATTTTAAATTTAATTTATTATGAGGATTTAATCTCTCTTTTTGAATTCTTTCATTTGTTTCAAATGCTTTTTTTAAGTCATTTGTCCAACCATTACCACTTACAGGTGGTTTTCTTTTAGCAGGGGCAGTTTTACCCTTTTGGTTTGGATTTGTTTTTTGGTTAGCATTCTCTTTTGTATTAGAGTTTGCAACATTTTTTGTATTTGTTTGTACTTCTACTTGTGGATTAGCAGTCTGTACAGCTTTTTTCTCTTCCATTATTTGTTACCTTTGTATAAATATGGCTATACAAAGATGAATCAACTTCATGAGGTCTTGCAGTTTCTTTTATTTCTAATTCTTTAAATACATCTATTAGTAAATTCTTGTTGTAGAATGCTGATAAATTTTTAACTAGTTTCTTTCTAGGTTGTACAAAACAACCTCTTAAGAACTTTTTAAATCCATCACTTACTGATTTATCCATATCTTTTTTGATATAAATAACAGCAGAATCCACTTTTGGTGGAGGATTAAAACTTTCAGGAGGTACAACTATAATTGTTTTTGCCTCTACTGAAACTAGTTCTGTAATAACACCCAATGCAGAGTATTCTTTATCTCTGCAAGATGCTGTAAATTTATCTGCAACTTCTTTTTGAACCATAACGATAATATGCTCACAATTCTCGTCTTCATATGCATTTAAAATAATATTTGTCGCTATATAGTATGGTAAGTTTGCAATTAAATCATATCTACTACTATGTAACGGTTGGTCAGCACTCCATTTATCTAAAACATCACCTAATATGATATTTAATCTTCCTGAGTCTAACTCTGTTTGAAACTCTTCTTGCAAAATAGAGTATAAATCTCTATCTACCTCGTAGGCTGTAACATCTTTGCACTTGACAAGTTTCTTTGTCAAATCACCTAAGCCAGGCCCAATTTCTACGATATGATTATCATTTTTGGGCATCGATTGGATGATCTCTATTAATACGTTGTCGTCTTTTAAAAAATTTTGTCCAAATTTCTTTTTTGCTTTTATATTTTTCATTACCAAAGGAGTGTAACTAAATTTTACTTATATTTTTATAAGTAAACTAAATACACAACAATTTTGTAGAATAAAAAATGTTCCACATAGAACATTATCTATTAATATTAAATGATAATTATAAGTTTATAGTTCATTAGATATAATGCAAATAATATAAATATAGTTAGGGAATATAATGAGTTATTTTGCAAAAAGAATAATACCATGTTTAGATGTAGATAATGGAAGAGTAGTAAAAGGTGTTAATTTTGTTGGACTTAGAGATGCAGGGGATCCTGTAGAAGTTGCAAAAAGATACAACCAAGAGGGTGCTGATGAGATCACATTTTTAGATATTGGTGCATCACATGAAGGTAGAGATACAATAGTTGATGTTGTAAAAAAAGTTGCTAAAGAGGTATTTATACCATTGACTGTAGGTGGTGGTATACGTAAACTAGATGATATTTACAACTTATTAAATGTAGGTTGCGATAAAGTTAGTATCAATAGTAGCGCAGTTACAAGACCTGAATTTATAAACGAAGGTGCAAAACGTTTTGGAAGCCAATGTATAGTTGTTGCAATTGATGTTAAAAGAGTTGATGATGGTACTTATCATGTATTTGTTAAAGGTGGCAGAGAAGATACTGGCATAGATGCTTTAGAATGGGCAAAAGAGGTATACAATAGAGGAGCAGGAGAGATATTGCTTACATCTATGGATTCTGATGGTACTAAAGCTGGATTTGAGACAAATATTACAGGTCAAATAAGTAAAGCAGTTGATATACCAGTTATTGCTTCTGGTGGAGCTGGCACTATGGAACATATGAAAGAAGCATTTGATTGTGGTGCAGAAGCTGCACTTGCTGCATCTATATTCCATTTTAGAGAAATTGATATTATGGATCTCAAAAGATATTTAGCTTCAAATAATATTCCAGTAAGATTATAGCTATGGTAAAAAATACATTATTAGTAAGCATTTTAGCAACATCTGTTTTTGCCTATGAATTAGAGTTTAAAAGAGATTTTAAAACAGAGATAATACAAGATGAGATATTTGCAAGAATTACTATAGATAGTAATGCAAAAACTCAAAATAAAGCATTGGAACAAATAGAGTCAATTACAAAATTTATAAATAAACCTAATAAAGTAAAAGTAGAAAACTATAATAAAAGTTCATACCCAATTTATAAATTTTCAACATTATCTAAAAATAGGTATATTGATGGTTATAACTCAAAAATACGATTTACAATTAAAAGTAAAAACAGCTCTAATATTGAGTCATATTTAACAACCCTTTTAGGATTTAAAAATGATAATTTATATATCAACTATACTCAATTAGGCTACAGAATAAGTAGTGAAAAAAAAATAAAATCTGAAGATTCTTTGAGATTAGAAGCAATACTTTGGTCTGAATCTTATGTAAAGTATTTATCAAATAAGCTTAATAAAAAGTGTAAACAAATGTTAATAAACTTTAATAGAGGTAGTTTTCATAGTCCACAACCACTTGGTTATATGAAATCAAAATCAATAGAAAGAGATACGAAATCAATATCTTTTTCAATTCGAACACAAAAAGTAGAGACTCAAACTCTACAAACATTATATAGGTACAATTGCAATGACAAATAGATTCGATACATTAGCCCAACAATGGGACAGTAAACCACAAAGAGTAGAAAGTGCTATGAAGTTTGTTGATTATATTAAGAGTAATATAAACAGAGATATAGCTTCATTTAATATATTAGATTATGGTTCAGGGAGTGGTTTAGTATCATTTGGTTTTGCAGAAGATGTCAGCTCAATAACTGGACTTGATTACTCAATTGGTATGGTAGATAGATATAACCAAAAGGCTAAAATACTTGAGTTCAATCATTTAAATGCAAAACAACATAATATAAATGAAGAAGATTTAGAACATAATCAATATGATTTAGTAGTTACAAATATGACTATGCATCATATTAAAGATATATCAAACTTTATTAAAATATTAAAAAACTCTTTAACTAAAGGTGGTTCTCTTTATATATCGGATCTTATTACAGAGGATGGAAAGTTCCATTCTAAGGGAAATGATGGTGTAGAACATTTAGGTTTTGATGAAGAAACTTTATATGAAGAGTTCATAAAATATGGATTCAAAAATATAGAATTTAAGATTTTACAAACTATAAAAAAAGAGCAAGGTAATTATCCTATTTTTGTTATATCTGGAGTATCAGTATGATTGTAAGTGCAGGAAAAAATGAGACATTCCCTTTTGCCATTCCTATTGGTGTAGGATTAATTGAAAGTGCAATGAACTTAACAAGAGTTTGTTTGTTTGATAAACCTGAATATATTTTATTTATTGGTTCAGCAGGAAGTTATGGAGAAAAAAATATATTTGATATTGTTGAAAGTTCAAATGCATCAAATATAGAGTTATCTTTTTTTAGAGATGATGCATATACTCCTATAGATAATGTGTTAAGATGTGAAGATCCAAAATTTAAAAGCGATACAATAGTAAACTCATCAAATTATATCTCTACAAATAAAGAGTTATCAAATGAGTTTGAAAACTATGGTATAGGGTGTGAGAATATGGAATTTTATTCTGTAGTAAAAGTTGCACAGGAGTTTGAGATAGATGTAAAAGGTATTTTTATCATTACTAACTATACTGATAAGAATGCACATCAAGACTTTATATCAAATCATAAAGAAGCAATGGATAAACTAATAAACCATTTAGAGAATAACAAAATAATTGTTCCATGTGGAACAATTGATAATAAATAGAGAAAGATAGTAATGAGAAAAACAATATATGACTATACTTTAAAAGAGTTGCAAGATAAAGTCAAACCAAGTTTTAGAGCAAAACAGATATATAACTGGATATATAAAAAGTATGCTACTTCATATGATGAGATGAAAAACTTACCAAAAGATTTAAAAGCAACACTTGAAAAAGAGTTACCAATTGATATATGCAAAGTAGTTAGAATTGAAGAGAGTTCTGATGGAACTAAAAAATATCTTTTTGAGTATAAAGATGGTAAAACTGCAGAAGCTGTTTTACTACTTATGAAAGATAAACAAAAAGATAAAAATGGAAATATAACAAAAAGTGAACAGTATACTTTTTGTGTATCTAGTCAAGTTGGTTGTAAAGTTGGTTGTTCGTTTTGTTTAACAGCAAAAGGTGGATTTGTAAGAGATTTAACAGCTGGTGAAATTGTAACTCAAATAAGCTATCTTAAAAAAGAGAATAATATAGATGAAAATAAATCTGTAAATATTGTTTATATGGGGATGGGTGAACCTCTTGATAACTTTGAAGAGTTGGTTCAAGCTATTAAGATTATTGCTCAAGCAGATGGACTATCGATAGCTACAAGAAGACAAACTATCTCTACAAGTGGAATAAGCTCTAAAATAGAGAAACTTGGTGAATTAGACCTAGGGGTACAACTTGCTATCTCTTTACATGCAGTTGATGATGGTTTACGTAGTGAATTAATACCAATGAACAAAGCATACAACATAAAATCTATAATAGATGCAGTAAAAAAGTTTCCTATTGATACTAGAAAAAAAGTTATGTTTGAATATCTTGTAATAAAAGATAAGAATGATGATATAAAGTCTGCAGATAAACTTGTAAAACTATTAAGTGGAATAGATGCAAAAGTAAATCTTATCTTTTTTAACCCTTTTGAGGGTACTTCTTATGAAAGACCATCTAAAAATAGTATGGTTAAGTTTCAAGAATATCTATTAAGTAAAAAGCTTATGTGTACAATAAGAGAATCAAAAGGTATAGATATAAGTGCTGCGTGCGGACAATTAAAAGAAAAGGAACAAAATGGGAACTCTTGATTTAATAATGGTAGGATTTTTAACTTTAGTGTTAATAGGTGGTATGGTTGGATTTTTTATATATAATAATAAAAAAGAAGACTAATACTAAATTTATTTAGAGGGAGATTGACTCTACCCTCCAAATGTACTTCTAGAACTTGAACTACTTGTTCTACTAAAAAATCCACTTTTTTTACTACTTGTTGATTTAGTACTTGAAGCTGTTTTTGCTTTATTAAAACTATTTACACTTTTTGAATATGTTGATGGTGATTTATAGCTTGTACGTCTTTGTGATTGATAGTTACTATTATTAAATAGTTTATTTCCAATATATGCACCTATCATAGCCCCAGCAGCAGAAGCTAATAATGTTTCACCTAAACTCATACCACCATGACCACTACTTACAGAATCTTGATTTGGGTTTGTAAGGTTTGATGTACCATTGTCTATTTTAGTTGCTTCTTGTGCAACTAAAGAGTCAATCTCGTCTTTAGATAAGATTCTCTCATTTTGACCCTCTCTTAAAACTATAGTTGTTCTTGTACTTGGATACTCATCAATTATTTGATAACCACCTTGTGGTGTTTGTTCAACTATTACAAATGCACCCTGCTTTTGAGATGCATTAGTTATAGTATCACTATTTTCGTTTTGACCATTTGCATTTTTATCTTCACAACCACTAAAAGCAACAAGTAAAGATGCACCAAGTCCACCTACAATTGCATAGTTTGAAATTTTCTTTAAAAAGTATTTTTTATTACTCATCTTTTAACCTAATAAATTTGTTAAATTTTCCATAGGACGTGCTATTACAGCTTTACCTTCTTTAATAATAATTGGTCTTTCTACTAACTTTGGATTTGCTACAACTAAGTCTATTATTTCATCTTGTGATTTAGACTCATTTGATATATCAAGCTCTTTATATTCACTCTCTTTATGTCGTAACATATCTCTAATATCTGAGATATTAAGTTGAGCCATAATATCTTTTAACTCATCTTTAGTGAATTCATTTTTAAGATATTCAAATACCTCAAACTCTTGACCAGATTCTTCTAAAATAGCTTTAGCTTCTCTTGATTTACTACATCTGTTATTGTGCCAAATTTTAATCATTTTTGATCCTATTTATAATTTTATTTTTTGGATTATATCTAGTTTATTATTAGTTTGTTTTGAATAGACTTTGTTAGTTGTTATTTAATATTCTATTTTGGATAGCTTGTTCCATTCTTTTTGTTTTAAAATCTTCTATCCAATAGTTGTTAAAACTTTTATTCATCTTTACAAACTTTTCTGTGATACTATTTTTTGAAACAGTTAAATAGAATAGACCAGTTATTAGAGCAGTTGCTATCATAAACTCTTTTGTAAAAATGATAATTTTTTTTGATTTGTTTTTCCAGTATTGAACTATAGATTTGTAGTTTACATAAATATGAACTATACCTGCTATTACAAAAACCAGCATAAATATAAGATGAAGTGCTTGGTAGTCCATCTTTCCTAATCCAAACATCTCCCATTGTATCATCATCGATAATCTTCCAAATGGAGCGATAAATAACATCGCTCCACTTACAACCATTATTAAAAATGAATAAAGTAAAATAAAAGAGGTTGTTTTTCTAAGCATCAGCTTCTTTATCAAAGTTTTTATCTATTGCTGTATTGATTCTTTTTACAGTCTCTTCTATCCCTAAAATTGCAATTACATCATATACTGATGGTGCTTGTGTACCACCTGTAAGCGCTATTCTTATTGGTTGGAATAGTTGAGGGAACTTCAATCCATTTTCTGCAATAAACGGCTTTGTAATAGCTTCTATATCACAAGCAATATGAAGTTCAGTATCAGTTGACTGTAATAGTGTAGTATATGAGTTCAACATATCTACAGTTGTCTCTTTTACAAACTTTTTAACACCTTTTTTCTCATAAGATGTAGGAACTGTAAGTATGTTTGAAATAGCATCTTTTAACTCTACAAGAGTATTTGCTCTCTCTTTACAAAGATCTAATACCATCTCTTTTTTATCATGTCCATGTATCTCACACTCATGAAATTTTAAATCTTCTGCTAATCTATCATTTGTCACATTTTTAATATAGTGTGCATTTAACCAGTTTAGTTTTTCTGTATTGTACGCTGATGCAGATTTATTTATATTTATTGGATCAAATAGTTCAAGCATCTCTTCAAGTGTAAAAATCTCTTGATCTCCATGACTCCATCCAAGTCTTACTAAAAAGTTTAAAAGTGCTTCAGGTAGGTACCCTAATCTTTTATACTCCATAACATCCATAGCACCATCTCTTTTAGATAGTTTTTTTCCTGATGGATTATTTATCATAGGGATATGGTAAAACTTTGGTATATCAAAACCTAATAGTTTATAAACAACAATTTGTTTAGGTGTATTAGATAGGTGATCATCACCTCTTAATACATCTGTCATACCCATTAAAGCATCATCAACAGCAACTACAAAGTTATATGTAGGGGCTCCATTACTTCTAGCAATAACAAAATCATCAACTTGATCAGCTGTAAATTTCATAGCACCTTTTACACCATCTTCAAACTCAATATCACCCTCTAATGGAGCTTTAATTCTAATAACAGCTTCTACATCACTAGGAATCTCTGGTAAAACTTTTCCATCTTGGGGTCTCCAAGTACCATCATATCTTGTAGTCTCTTTTGCAGCCATTTGCTTTTCTCGTAAAGCATCTAACTCATCTCTACTCATATAACATTTATATGCTTTACCCTGTTCTAAAAGTTGATTTATATATTTTGAATATATATCAAATCTTTTTGATTGGTATTCAATCTCACAATCGCTATCCATACCAGACCAATCAAAAGCTTCTATAATAGCTTTTACTGCATCTTCACTATTTCTTGCCTGATCAGTATCTTCAATTCTAAGTTTAAACTCACCTTGAGTTTTTTTAGCCCACAAATAACTATAAAGTGCAGTTCTTAAACCACCTATATGTAAGTATCCTGTTGGACTTGGAGCAAATCTTGTTATTGCCATTTTCTATCCTTTTATCTTATTGTAAATTGTTTTTTTCCCATAATGTACCATTTGCACTATCCATAAGTGATATTCCCATACTAGAAATTTCATCTCTTATACTGTCACTTAGTTCAAAGTTTTTATCTTTTTTTGCTTGGGCTCTTTTTGATATAAGTAGTTCTATTTTCTCTTTCTCAGCAGTAGATATTCCAAACTGAAAATATTCAAAACTATCTTTTGACCCAACACCAAGAATTTCAGAGATAAAGTTTATACTTGATACTATCTCTTTTTTTAAGTTTTTATTTTTTGGTTCTTTATCCAAGTTCTCATTTACTAAAGAGATAAACTCATCAACAAATGCTAAAGCTTTTGATGTATTCATATCATCATTTAAAGCATCAAAGATATTTTTTTCAAGCTCTTTATTAACTTTACTTGATCCAAGTCCATAAACTCTTTTTTTAACTCTATAAAGCTTATCAAGTCTTTTTTTACTAGATATTAAATCATCTTCACTAAAACTAAAATCAGAACGATAGTGAGTTGTAAGCATATAAAACCTAATAACTTCACCATCATATTTAGTTAATGCATCTTTTAGGAAAAAACTATTTCCTAAAGATTTAGACATCTTTTCTCCATTTATATTTACAAAACCATTGTGCATCCAATATTTTGATAACTCTTGAGAATTACAACATCTTGTTTGACAAGCTTCATTTTCATGATGAGGAAAAAGTAAATCAGCACCACCACCATGAATATCAATAGAATATGGCATATCATGATTAGCAAGATGTTTATCTATCATTGCACTACACTCTATATGCCAACCTGGTCTTCCATAGCCAAACGACGTTTCATATCCAATATCATCTTTTGAAAAAAACTTCCATAATGCAAAATCTTTTTGATCTCTTTTATCATTGTTTGATTCTACTCGCTGCTGTGAATTTTCATCACTAGCACGCTTTGAAATAGAACCATATTTTTCATCTTTTGATGTATCTAAATAAACTCCATCAGTTAGTATATAAGCTTTATCATCTTTTAAAAGATTATCAATCATATCCACCATAGATGGTATATTTTGAGTTGCATATGGCTCAATAGTATTTGGTAAAATATTTAATGATTCCATATCTTTTTTATAAGAGTTTATATAAAAAGTAGTCAACTCCTCTAAAGTCTTACCTGAAGAAGATATTTTTTTGATAATCTTATCATCAATATCTGTAAAGTTTTTTGCCATGATTACATCATAACCATTAGCTTTTAAAACTCTATGTAAAAGATCAAATACTATAGCACTTCTTGCATGACCCAAGTGTGCATCATCATAAACAGTTGGACCACATACATAGATAGTCGCTTTATTCTTCTCTTGTGATTCAAAAAGAGTTTTCTCTTTTTTTACACTATCAAAAAGTAATATATCTCTGTTCATTAGTTAAATAGTGCTTCTAAACCTGAAGTATCAGTTGATTTAGTTTCTGGTGTTTTCATACCATCTTCAGATGTAACTGTAGACTCACCCTCTAAAACATTTAACTCAATTTCACATTTTGTAAGCATAGAAGCTAGTCTAATATTTAAACCAACTTTACCAATTGCTCTACTTTTTTGATCTTCAGCAATAGTAACAATAGCTTTATCTTTACCATCTTTACCTTTACCCTCTTCTATTTTTACACTTTTAACAATTGCAGGGCTTAAACTTCTTGCTACAAACATCTCTTTGATTGGTGTATATTCAATACAATCTATATTTTCACCTGCAAGTTGTCCACTAACAGCATTTATACGAACACCTTTTACACCAACAACTGCACCAATTGGGTCAATATTTGCTTCATTTGAAGAAAGTGCAATTTTTGCTCTACTTCCTGGAATTCTTGCACTACTTTCAATAGTAACTTTTCCATCTTTAAGCTCTGGAACTTCAAGAGCAAGTAAACTCTCTAAAAACTTTGGACTAGTTCTTGAAATCTCAACTGTAAGTCCTTGTTTAGGGTCAATATTTACTCGTCTTACAACTGCTTTAAGTGCATCACCAACTTTAAAGCTTTCACCTTTGATTCTGTTTTTTCTAGGCATAATACCTTTAACTTCACCAATCTCTACAAATGTGTTATCATTACTATCAATAAATGTTACAACAGTTAAAATTGTATCACCTACTTGGTCATTGTACTTATTAAAAATATTATCTTCTACATGTCTTTGTAATCTATACTCTAAATTAGAAAACAATATAGTAGCTGCATTTCTACCCATTGATTCAAATTCTAAATCATAACTAAGGAAATCTCCAATCTCTAAATCAGGGTCAATCTCTTTTGCCTCATCTAATGGTAAAAAGTTCTCAGCATTTATAAGTCTAGGCTCTCTACCTTTTTCTTTTTCCCACTCAGTTTGTTCAGCTTGAACTTCACCTGTAAGTCTAGCATCATCATTAGCTACTACTTCAATTTTTTGAGCAAGTTTTAACTCTTTTGTTTCTCTAATAATATCAGCTTCATATGTAAGTGTTTCATCTACCATTTTATGTGCAGTTTTGATTAATGATTCTTTTAAAGCTTCCTCAACTTCAGAAATCTTTAGTCCCTTTTCATAAGCAATCGAATCTATAATATCAATAATTTTTTCCATGATTTTTCCTCGTATAATTTTAATTTATATTTTTAACAATGCAATGAGATATTGGAACTTTTGTGAAAGTGTGGGTTCCCACAGGTCACGCTTTGTAGATTTTTATTTTATCTTAACTGTACTTTAAGTTTGCTTTAACACTTTAGTTGCAAATTGGCAAGTAACTTAAATTATAGAGATAAGTTTCCCTATAATCTTTTCTATTCTTCTATTCTAATCATAGAAGGTGCTGTATTTACAACACCAGAAGTTTGTAACTCTTTTAACGCATCTTTTATATCTAACTCTTTACAAGTGTGAGTAGAAAGTAATAGATTTGCTTTGCTGTCATTTGAAGTTTTTTGCACCATTGTTTTTATTGAGATATTTTTATCTCCCAATATAGTTGCCACTTTAGCTAATACACCACTTTTATCTTCAACTTCCATTCTAATATAATATTTAGTTTGAATATTATCAGGATTAGCTAAAGTTAAACCAGTTTCTAAAGGCTTTTTAAATCCAAGCATAGGTGTAGATTTTCCACTTCTTGCAATATCGACAATATTTGCAATAACAGCACTTGCAGTTGCATCACCACCAGCACCTGGTCCATAATACATAGTCTCCCCTACTTTATCACCAATTACAGAAACACCGTTCATAACACCATCAACTTTTGCAATCATTTGTGAGTTAGGTATAAGTACAGGGTGAACACGTAGTTCAACTTCATTTCCATTTTTCTTTGCAATTCCAAGTAGTTTTAGTGAATAATCAAACTCTTTAGCAAAAGCAATATCTTCACTTGTAATATCAGAAATACCTTCAATTAAAATATCTTCAGGTTTAGCATCAATACCATAAGCAATAGAAGCTAAAATAAGAAGTTTATGAGCAGCATCAAAACCACCAACATCAAAAGTTGGATCAGCTTCTGCATAACCTAACTCTTGAGACTCTTTTAAAATCGTGTCATACTCTACACCATTGTTAATCATCTCAGTTAACATATAGTTACAAGTACCATTCATAATACCTTTAATTGATTCAATATGATTTGCACTTAACCCATCTCTTAAAGCATTAATAATTGGAATACCACCAGCAACAGCCGCTTCAAATTCAAAAGCAGTATCACCAGCTATCTCTTGTAAATCATATCTATGGTAAGCAAGTAAAGCTTTGTTTGCAGTAACCACTGACTTACCACTTTCTAATGCTTTTTTAACAACAGCGTATGGTTGTTCAACTCCACCCATAAGCTCAACAACAATATCAATTGAATCATCATTTAAAACATCATCAACATTATCACTGATTTTTATAGATACATCTCTTTTTTTATTTATATTACCTACAACACCACTAACTGGTACTATCTCTACACCAGCTCTTGCTGTAATAATATCTTTATTATCCTCTAATATTTGACAAACACTAGTTCCAACTGTTCCTACTCCGATTATTCCAACTTTTAACATATAATTATCTCTCTTCTTCTATTTTTTTGATTATACCATTTAATCCTAATTTCTTTGCTATAGTCAGTGCCTCTTTTTGATATTTTAATGCTAAATCAAAATCTTTTTTATCTTTATAAATACTTCCAATACTTGCTAAGCTATTTACTACACCTAAATTATTTACTATATCTTTATTTATTAATAATGATTCTTCTTGATATTTTAATGCTTTATCTAGTTCATCTTTAGATTGGTATATAAGTCCTATATTCACAAAAGTATCTGCTATACCTTTTTTATTTTCAATCTCTTTTTGTATTAATAATGATTCTTCTTGATATTTTAATGCTTTATCTAGTTCATCTTTAGATTGGTATATAAGTCCTATATTCCCTAAAGTACTTGCAATATTATAATTATTTTTTTCTTTTTGAGCTATTACTAATGCTTTTTCATAGTTAGTTAATGATAAATCATAATTTTCTAATTCAAGATATATATTACCAATTGATATATGAATAGTAGATATACCATCTTGATTCTTAATTCTCTTAAAGTATTTTAATGCATCTTTTTGATATCTAAGCGCAGTATTATTATCTCCTAAATTAGTATAGATATTGCCTATTAGATTATATATACATGACTTCATAAATATATCTTTTAATTTATTTGCGATTTTAAGTGCTTCATTAAAATACTCTAATCCTAGACTATATTGTGAAAAATCATATGCTTTTTCTCCTATATCAAAAAGATATTTCATCCTACTTTGTTTGGATATATTTGTATCTTTAATATTCTCATACTCTTCTATCATATCATCAAGTTCTGATAAATCTATATCATTTACAAATGTAAAACTATTATCAGAGAAAAAATGAAAGAAATTATTAAAAGAGAAGAAATCATATGCTTTTGTTTTGAAGCTTTCATATTGAGTAAAATTAAGTAAAAAGATAAACTTTAATCTCTCTTGGGGTATATAGTCTCTTTTAAACTGAAATTCATCTCTTATAGCTTCATATTTATCAATAGAAAAAAGATTGATTAAAATATATTTATTTTTGAAGTTTTCTTTATTTTGTAAAATTTGTTTAAATAAACCATCTTGAACATTATCTATTTTTATAAGATAGTTTGTGTTGCTAGTTAGATACTCTTCAAGTTTTAAATTTAAATCTAATGTATCACAAGATATTATCAATAATGATTGTTCATCTTGCTCATAATTAGATATAATATCATTTAGTCTATCTAGTTTTAGTTTATCTTTTGAATCAAGAGCATCACTTAGATTTTCCATATTTTTAACTTATATACTCTTTTAAAGTTGGATTAACCTCATACCAAGGTTCACCATTGAAATATGCAAAGATACTATTATCTGCAATAGATTCTATAAATTTATCATTTTCATTTTCATCTGGTCTATTCTTATCATCAATATATTTTAAAAAACTTTGCCTAGTATTTACACCAATTGCAAGTAAATTTAACATCTCTTGTGAAGCTTCTTTAACATTATCATTACTTATTGTTTCTTCACCTGAATATCTACAATAGTTGGCACTATCACTAATCAGTCTTAAAAGTTGTCTTATATTTCCACCACTCATAGTGATAATTTTACCTAAAATATCTTCTTCATCTGGTATTAAATGTTTAAAACTTTCATCTATTCTTCTATAAACTAGTTTTTTTATACTTTGAATATTGTCTAAGGCAATTTTATCAATTGGGTTATCTTTTAATTTTGGATTATTTGAAAGTCTAAGTGATAATTTATATACTTTTCCACTTGTAGCATAATTTACTGGAATCATTATGATTTTTAATACTTCTATTTTTTCTAAAATATCTTTATCTTTAGTAAATAAATCTTTAGATAAATTCTTTTTTTCTAAATCATCTAAGATTAAAAGAAGTTTTTTGTCACCCTCTTTATTATTTATCCCTTTGATAATATCATTTATTAAATTTAAAAGTTCCCTTTTATTTGGTAAAAATATTTGTCTTAATACTTCTCTATTTTGTTCATTATTAATATATTCATTTTTAAACTCTGCACCAAATTTAAATATTTTTAAAATACCAAAATTTAAACCACCAAAAAAACTTTTATTTTGTTTCTGCTCTTCAACACTTTCAGAAATTATCGATTTTTCAAGTTTTCCTACATTTAAATCTTTTAACTCTTGTAGTTTTTTTAAATACTTTGTCTCTAATTCTTTATTTTTAGAAGTCAAGGTAATACCTAACATAAGTAAAACATCAACTATTGTAACCTTATCAGGAAAATCAAATAAATCATTTGCGAAAATATGTCTTATATCGTAGATGTCAGTTATACTTGTGTCTTTTTTAAGTTGATTTACTGCTGTACTTTTACCATTACCAGATTGACCAGTTATATAAAAAGTATCATAATGAATCTGAGAATCTTCAATATCAATCTTTAGCATTTGCATACTTTTAGAATATAAGTTCTCAAAAAACTGCTCATTATCTTCATCAAGATACTTATCATTAAATCTAAAAACTTGCTTTATCTCTTTTATATTTTTAGCTGGTTGCATAATTTAAAACCTTTTACTTAGTTTCCTCTTCATACTGTTTTAAAAACTTTTTAATACTTTTTGCTGCTTGTCTGATTCTTTTGTCATTTTCAATTAATGCGATTCTTACATAACCTTCACCTGTTTCTCCAAACCCAATACCAGGAGCAACTGCAACACCAGCTTCAACTAATAGTTTTTTTGAAAATTCAAATGAACCCATATGTTCTACACATTTTGGTAAAGCTGCCCATACAAACATACTTGCTTTGTTTCTTTTTATATCCCAACCAGCATTTTTAAATGCATCAATTAAAACATTTTGTCTATGGTCGTATTTATCTGTAATATCTTGAACACATTGTTGGTCACCATTAAGTGCGACTGTAGCTGCTACTTGAATTGGTGTAAACATACCATAATCTAACCATGATTTAATTTTTTGTAAAGCACCTATTAGTTTAGTGTTTCCTACAAAGAACCCTACTCTCCATCCTGCCATATTGTATGATTTACTAAGAGTAAAAGACTCAACAGCAACATCAATAGCACCTGGAGCTTCTAAAATAGATGGTGTTTTATATCCATCAAAAGTAATATCACCATAAGCAATATCAGAAATCACATAAAACCTTTCCCTTTTAGCCATCTCTACAAGTCTTACATAAAACTCAGGAGTTACTGTTGCAGTTGATGGGTTATGCGGAAAGTTTACTAAAACATATTTAGGTTTATTTTCAGGTGTGCTACCATCAAATATCTCTTGAAGATCGTTAAAAAATCTATCTTCATCTATATTATAATCTTCATCAAAAACAATACCAAAGTTTTTTACAACTCCACCAGCTAAAATAAAAGCATAGTTATGAATTGGATAAGTAGGGTCTGGAACAACAGTTACATCACCTGGATTTGTAATAGCGTATGCTAAGTGTGCATAACCCTCTTTACTTCCCATAGTTGCAACACATTGTGTTTGGGGATCTAAATCAACATCATATCTTCTTTTATACCATCCTGAAATTGCATCAAGAAGTTTTGGAATACCTTTAGAAGAAGAGTAACCATGTGTTTTAGTTTTTTTTGCAGACTCTACAAGCTTTTCTCTAATATGGTGTGGTGTATCTCCATCAGGATTTCCCATTGAAAAATCAATTACATCATTACCAGCTCTTCGCTCTGCCATTTTTAAGTCATTTACCTCTGCAAATACATATTTTGGTAAATTTTCCATTCTTCCAAATTTTATCTCATCAAACATTTTTTCCCTTTCTTGTCTAAACTATCTAACTATGATAGTTAGTCCTCTTTTTATATTTATTAAATTATATAAATCATCTATTTTTATATATTTTGTATTTTGTGGTATATCTATTTTATATTTATTATAAATTCTATCTCTTTTAACAACTTTTAATATTGTTAAATCTTTATCAAAAAAAGATACATTTGGAAACCAATTATTTAAATTATGGCTTCTTATATTTAAGCTTTGTGCATCATCTACATTTAACATATATGGTTGCAATGGTTTGTGAAACTTTACACGCTCATTTTTTTCAATTTTTATTAATTTATTTAAAATAGCATTTTTAAAATCTATCTCATAGTACCAATAATTTAATGATCTATTTTCAACTTCTAGAATTTTACAATTTTTTAACTGTAATTCTTTTAATAAAACTACAGGATCTAACATATATTCTGTTTTAAAAGTTATTTTCCATGTTAAAACATCATTTTCTTTATCTAATGATTTTGTAAAAAAGTGTCTATAACCTAAGGACTTCATTGTATCTGTTAAGGTTTTGTATGCTTTTAAACTTTTACTTAAAGATTTAAATTCTATAACTATATCTTTTGGTTTATTAAGTCTAAGCTTTAATAAACCATTTGATTTTAACTCTTGAAATAGATTGTAATAATTTATTTCATCACCAATTAAATATTTACTCTTATTCTTAAAAAGTAAAGCTATTAAGTTCTGGTGTATTTTATACTCTTTTTCACCAATTAAGTTTTCTATCTTTTTTTCTAAAATAGAACCATTTAAGGTGCTTATACAAAAAATTAAAATTAAAAAAAGATATTTAATCATAAAAATAAAAAAACTTTATTTTAATTGGTGTATCAATATACCAGCAGCAACTGATACATTTAAACTATCAAAGTTATTTGCCATCTCAATAGCAACTTTTAAATCAAGTTTCTTTTTTAATTTATTTGATAAACCTTGTGATTCGTTTCCTAAAAACAATGCAATCTTTTGTTTATCTTGACGCTCTATAGATTTAAGTTTATAACCTTCCATATCAGCACCAACTAAACTAAAACCAACTTGCTTAAGTTCATTTGCTAAGTCATAACTACTAAAAGATACAGCAACTGGCATATCAAGCATAGCACCACTACTTGTTCTAATAACTGGTGCAGGATTAAAGTTTTTTAAACCACACACAACAACGCTATCAACTCCCATTGCATAACAACTTCTTACAATCGCTCCAATATTTCCAACATCACTTAAACCATCAAGAACAACGATAAATTCACTCTTCTTAACATCTTTAATATCTGCAAATTCAAACTCATCTATTTGAAGTAAATAACCTTGGTGATTTCCACCTTTTGCCATAGCTTGAGCTTTCATATTGTCAGGTCTTACAATCTTTGCACCAACATCCATAAACTTTTTAAAAAGTTTCTTATCTATATCTTTTGTTAAAAATATCTGCTTTATTATTTTAGGATGATTCTCTAAAATATAAAATACTGTTTGTTTTCCATATACTATCATGCCTTAAGTATATCTAAATTTTACTTATTTTATAAATTGCTTATTTTTTAACATATATTATTTGTTTTTTATCTTATCTATAACTTGCTGGTGTCTTATATCGTACCATTGTGTTTGTTCAATTTTAGGAAATGTTTTTTTCATAACATTTATTGGTCTATAATCCCAACTATCATATGATGTAGACATATTCCAGTTTAGATTTTTAAGTACTACGCTAAAAATCTGATCAATCATTTTATGTAGGTTTTCCACTTTTTGTTCTGACTCTATACCTTTAATAGTTTTCTTTTTATTTATTGCAATATTTTCTAAACTTTTTAAACTAACTATTAAATCTTTTCTTACCTCTTTAGGATAGTTCTCTTTTATATATTCTATATTTAATTCTTCAGTATCTAATTTCATTTTTTTCCTATTTAATTTATAATAATTACTATGTAATTCAATTATAGCATTTATTAAATTATTTTACATATTTAAGTGATGTTCAGTTAGAATACAAAACTATAACACGCCAATTAATACAAGGATATATTATACAAAAATTGTCTAAAATGAAAAAGCTTTTTTATATTTTTGCAATATTACCAATCATACTATTTGCACATCCTCACACTTTTTTGGATGTATATACAGATGTAAAATCAAAAAACAATCAAATAGAAAGTGTAACTTTTAAATGGGTATTTGATGATATGACTTCACAACTGCTTATTATGGAGTTTGATCAAAATATGGATGGAGATATTGATAAGGAAGAGGTAAAATTTATAAAAACAAACTATTTTGATTCTTTAGAACAATATAACTATTATACAAATTTAAAAATAATGAATAAGATACAAACAACAAAAGTAAAAAACTTTACATCTTATATCGAAAATATGAAGATTGTTTATCAATTTGAAATAGAGATAAATAGAGATAAAAAAGATGTTGCTATTGAGATTTATGATGAAGAGAGATTTACAGCTTTGGTTTTAAAAAAAGAGTTTGTAAGTTCAAAGATAAAATACAAAGTAAGTGATGTAGACTATGATATATACTTTGGATATAGGTTGGAATTTGAATGACAGAATTTTATAATAGCTTTATAAAACAGATAACACTTTGGCAATACGAATTAAATAGAACAATAGCTACAAATATCAGAGAGATAAATGATGAAAATTATTTAACAATTTATTCTCTTGTAATTGGTATTGCTTTTTTATATGGACTTATTCATGCTGCTGGTCCTGGACATGGTAAGGCTTTGGTTGCTTTATATTTTTCTAAAGGGAAAGGTGACTATAAAGAGGCTTTTAAACTTGGGTATTTAATCTCAACTATACATGCTATTTCAGCTATTATTATAACATTTACCCTCTTTTTTATTTTAAAAACTATGTTTAGACAAAATTTTAATGAGTTTTCAAATACAGCTATGATGATTTCATCAATTATGATTATTCTTGTGGGTATTTATCTAGTTTACAGTGCAATAAAAGAGAAATATAAACCATGCCACAGTGAAAAATTACCTGAAAATAAAAGTAAATATGCGGTGGCACTTGGGGTAGGGCTGGTACCTTGTCCTGGAGTGATGACCATAGTTCTATTTTGTATTATGTTAAAACAGTTTACTTTGGGTATTTTAGCAGCTATTGCTATGAGTATAGGGATGGGTCTAACTATCTCAGTAGTTGGTATTTTGTCAGTTCTTTTTGCAAATAAAACATCAACTTTTGTAAATAAAAAAGCTTATATATTAGAAGCAGTAAGTGGTTTACTTATTATTATATTAGGTACATTTTTATTTATGGCTATAAAATAAAATAAATATATTATAAATTATCATATTTTATTAAGATAATTATTGTATACTCAATAAATTAGTAATTAAAAAGGGTA
>JAYEPG010000028.1:0-3407 GCA_034723795.1 Campylobacterota bacterium | reverse complement strand
CCAAAATTCTATAGACCAGCAGAGGTTGAACTTTTAGTAGGTGACTATCAAAAAGCGAAAAATGAATTGGGATGGAAACCAAAATGTACACTTGAAGAATTATGTTCAATGATGGTTAAAGAAGACTTAAGAAGGAATAAGTTTGGATCTAGTTTTTAAAAAAGTATTAATATTTGGTATTGATAGCTTTACAGGAAAGAATATTTCTGCATACCTTAAATCTTTTGGATATGATGTCTATGGTACATCCTTATTTAGTAAATCTGATAAAATATTTAAGTGTGATATAGTAAATAAAAATGATATTTTAAATATATTTAAAAAGATAAGACCAAATTATATTATACACTTATCAGCTATTTCATTTGTAGCTCATAAAAATCATGAAGAGTTTTATAAAATAAATACAATAGGTACATTAAATATTTTAGATTCTATAGTAGAGCTTAATTTAAATATAGAAAAAATAATTTTACCTAGTAGTGCTACAGTGTATGGAAGCCAAGGTTTAGAGATATTAGATGAATCCTTGTGTCCTAAACCTGCCAATCATTATGGTGCTAGTAAATATGCAATGGAATGTTTGTCAAAAAATTATTTTGATAAACTTGATATAATTATTACTAGACCATTTAATTATACTGGTATAGGTCAAGCTGATAATTTTCTTATTCCAAAGGTTGTTAAGCATTTTAAGGAATCTAAAAAAGAAATAGAACTTGGTAATATAAATGTTAGTCGTGAATTTAATGATATTTATTTTTTATGTGAATCATATAAGAGATTATTAGAATCAAATTGTAAGAGTGAAGTTGTCAATATTGCTTCAAATAGAGGTGTAAAATTACTAGATGTTATAGAACTAATGAATGATATATCAGGATATGAAATAAATATTAGAATAAATAAACTTCTTGTAAGAAAAAATGAAATTAAATCATTAACTGGCTCTAGTGATAAACTTTTTAGTATTATAGGTAAAGTAAAACAGAAATTTTTTAAAGATACCTTAACAGAAATGTTTGAAACATAATATTGTGATTGAAAAATGAAGCTATTATTTGATGCAAGAGTACTAACACATAAAAATTATACAGGTGTGGAAAATTATACAAAATTTATTTTAGAAAACTTATTAAAAAAGATTGATATAAATGTAGTTAAGTTTAAAACTAATAATAAATATCTAGCTCATCTTTATAATCATTTTATTTTGCCATTTTATAATGGTAAGATTCTTTTTTGTCCATCTAATTCTGCACCATTTTTTGTACCAAAAAATAAAAAATTGATTTTAACAATTCATGATGTGGCATTTTTAATATATCCTAAAAATTTTTCTAAATTATTTCAATGGTATTATCGTTATTTAATACCATTTAACATTAAAAGATCAGATAAAATTATAACCATATCGGAATCTTCAAAAAAAGAAATTATAAGGTTATTCCCCAATGCAAAAGATAAAATAATTGTTATTTTCTTAGGTATTGATAAAAAATATAAAGTTTTACCGACTGTTGTAAAGAAAAAACAGATACTTTATGTAGGTTCAATAAATGAAAGAAAAAATCTTATAGGAGTTATAGATGCATTTGATAATTTACCAATTGATTTAGGATATAATCTTGTTATTGTTGGTAACTTTTTTGAATTATTTTCATTATCAGAAATAATGAAAGAAAAATTACAAAAAGCAAAAAAAAATAAAAATATAGTTTTTAAAGAAGGTCTTGATGATAAGTCTTTGATATATGAGTATAATATTTCAGAAATATTTATTTTTCCTTCTTTTTATGAAGGTTTTGGCTTCCCTCCTTTAGAATCAATGGCATGTGGTACACCTGTAATAACATCAAATATTTCATCAATGCCAGAAATTTGTGGAGATTCAGCATTATATATAAATCCTTATGATATAAAAGATATTACAGATAAAATGGAAATACTAATAAGAAATAAAGATTTGCAAATAAGCTTAATTCATAAAGGTTTACATAGAGTAAAACAGTTTAGTTGGAATAAGGTAGCCGAAGAACACATAAAAATAATTAAAGGTTTAGAATGATTAAAATTTTACAATTTGGTAAGTTCTATCCTCCTAGTATGGGAGGAACACAACAAGTAATGTTTGAAATATCTGAAGGTTTATCAGTTAGTGGTTATAAATGTGATGTATTATGTTCAAATACTAAACCAGTTTATGAAGAAAATGACTTTAATAATTATACTGTTTTTAGAACAGCCTCGTATGGACTAATTTTATCTACATCTATTACCCCACAATTAATATATAAGTTTCTAAATATATATAAAAATTATGATATTATTCATGTTCATGCAGCTGATCCTATTGCTTTTTTAGCATTATTTTTGATTAGACCAAAAATAAAAGTTGTAGTACATTGGCATTCTGATATAATTAGACAGAAAAAATCTTTAAAATTTTTTCTTCCTTTACAAAATTGGGTATTAAATTTTGCTGATAAAGTTATTGTTACATCTGATAATTATGCTAAGCATTCTTTAGCCCTTAAAAATTTTAAAAATAAAATAAATATTGTACCAATTGGTATTTCCAACCAATCGTTAGTTTCAAATATAGATAATGTTAAAAGAATTAAAAAAAAATATAATAATAAGAAAATAATTTTTGCCCTTGGTAGGCTAGTTAGTTATAAAGGATTTGATTATTTAATAGAATCATCTAAATATTTAAATGATGAATTTGTTATCTTAATTGGAGGAACAGGTATAGAAGAAAAGTTTCTACAAAATATAATATCTATTAATAATTTAGAAAAAAAAGTTGAATTGATTGGTTATATAAGTGAAAATGAAAAAAATGATTATCTAGAAGCTTGTTTTTTATTTTGTTTGCCGTCTATTACTAAAGCTGAAGCTTTTGGTGTTGTAATAGTAGAAGCAATGTCTTTTTCCAAACCTATTGTTTCAACTAATATGATTGAATCAGGAATAAGTTGGGTAAATGAAAATAATATTACTGGTATTCAAGTATCTCCAAAATCATCAAAAGAACTTGCAAATGCTTTTAATAAAATATCAAATGATGATAATTTATATAAACTAATGTCTAAAAATTCACTGCAAAGATATAACAAACTTTTTACTAGAGAAAATATGACTAAATTATTAATAAAACTTTATAAATCATTAGGAGTATAATATGCAAGTAAAATTAGCTGAGAGTTATGGATTTTGTTTTGGTGTTAAAAGAGCAATTAAAATTGCAGAAGACCATAAAGATGCCTCAACAATGGGACCTCTAATTCATAATCAAAAAGAGATAGATAGATTAAAAACTGATTTTAATGTTGGTTTATATGAAACTATTGATGAAGCTAAAAAAGATGATACTGTTATTATAAGAACACATGGTATTCCAA
>JAYEPG010000027.1:0-16404 GCA_034723795.1 Campylobacterota bacterium | reverse complement strand
ATCTCTTCATAAAGTTTTGCCATCTTTATAGATGCTTTTACATCTGCTTCTTTTTCATCATAAACAGTTGCTTTTTCCACCCCTGCTATACCCCAAAAAAAGTCAGAGTTTTTATGAAGTTGTTCAAGTGGTATATCTAAAGTTGTGAGTAGTTTAGTATCTATTGCTTTTATAGTTACAAAATCTGTAGCTATGATATAACGCATAGTTTTCTTACTCTTAACATACTCATTTATATCTATAGAGTCTATATCTTCAACTATTTTGAAAAATATCTTTTTGTTTTTTACTGTTAGTTCACCATTTGTATCTAGTGTATTTACATCGCTATTTTTTCTAAGTCGTGATATATTTGCTTTTGACATCTCATAAGCCAATAGAAAATCAAAGATAAAATCATCTTTGTTTAGAGTTTCTATCAAGTTTTGTAGTTTTAGTTCTAGTTGTAGTATGTTCATAAATATTATTTTCCATAGTCGTATAATTATTAAAAAGAATAAAAAAGTATTTTCTACAATAGTAATTTAATAGCAAACAATAGTTATATATTTTTAATTATTACGATTATAGTAAAAATAAACTGTAATTTCAAAGATTTTTTTCTTTATATCGTACATATATAATAATTTTAAATTTATAAGGACGATATTCGTATGTTATCTACTAGAGAAATAGCTGAAAAGTTTGATATTCCGAAAACTACACTTTATGGATGGAAAGAAGAAAGACCAAAAGTTTATGAATTTTTAGCTAATTCAGATACACAATATGATAAATATAGAGACACAAATATACTCTTAGATAAATATATAAAAACTACAAACCATACCAAGGTTTTCATAAGCGATGAGATAGAGTATATTTATAGTTTGGATTTAGAGATAAACAGTATAGAAGATATAGAGAATTTACACCTTTTATATATAAACACAAGTACAAAAATCAAAAAAGAAAACGATACATTTACACTTGATATTTATAAAAAATTAGAATCATTAAACTTAATAGAGAGATATATATTTTGTGATAGATTGGAAAAACTAAAAGAGAAGCTAGAAAAAAAGTATGAGGAAGATACAGATTGGATGAAGCTTTATTTTAAAGAGTTTTTGAATTGAGAAATAGTATTCAATCAATCTATAAATAGTACTTCAAATGTGACCAACAAAGTAACCAAAAGTTAACTTTAATGAAGGAAGATGAAAAAAACTAATAATAAAAAGCTAATAAGGATTGGAAGGTTAAATTAAAAAATGGTACAATTGTAAAAAAGATAAAATATAATGACATTAAAAGAAAAATTAGATACAAACCAAAGATTGACCTATGAGGATGGTATCGCACTTTATGATATGGATCTATTAGAGTTAGGTCAATATGCTTCAAAAATAAGAGAAGAGAAGTTTGATAGAAAAACTTATTATAATGTAAATAGACATATAAACCCAACAAATATTTGTAAAGATGTTTGTCACTTTTGTGCATACAGTGCAAGTAGAAAAAACCCACAACCTTATACTTTAAGTCATGAAGAGATTTTAAATACTATTAAAAATAGTGTAAAAAATGGTATAAAAGAGGTTCATATAGTTTCAGCACACAATCCAGAAACAGGACTTCAATGGTATCTTGATATCTTTAAAAAGATAAAAGATAAATACCCAGATCTACATGTAAAGGCTCTAACAGCTGCAGAGATACATTTTTTAAGCCAAGAGTATAATTTAACACATCAAGATATTATAAATATGATGATTGAAAATGGTGTTGACTCTATGCCAGGTGGTGGTGCTGAGATTTTTAATGAAGAGGTTAGAAAAAGAATTTGTGGCGGAAAAGTTACTTCACCACAGTGGCTAGAGATTCATAAGCTTTGGCATAAAAAAGATAAAAAATCAAATGCAACTATGCTTTTTGGTCATGTAGAAAGCCGAGCAAATAGAATAGACCATATGATAAGATTAAGAGACTTGCAAGATGAAACAGGAGGTTTTAATGCATTTATACCTCTTGTATATCAAAAAGAGAATAACTACTTAAAAGTTGTAGATTTTCCAACAGCACAAGAGATATTAAAAACTTTTGCTATTAGTAGAATAATGTTAGATAATTTTCCAAGTATCAAAGCATACTGGGTAACATCAAGTATAAAGTTAGCTCTTCTTGCACAAGAGTTTGGTGCAAATGATTTAGATGGTACAATTGAAAAAGAGTCTATAAACAGTGCTGCAGGAGCTGCAAGTGCGAATGGTATGAAACAAAATGAGTTTATTAATTTGATAAAAGATAGTGGTTTTGAACCAATTGAGCGAGATAGTTTATATAATGAGTTGGAAAGTTAATTCAAATTATGGTTGGTTATTTATTTTCTAAATTTCCAACCATCAGATTCTAAAATCTCAATAATTTTATCTTTTTTGTCACCTTGAATCTCAATCCATTCATCTTTTACAGTTCCACCACATCCAAGTTTAGTTTTTAAAAGTTTTAAAATTGATTTTTTCTCTTTATCACTCATAAAAAACCTACCTACAAGAGTTACAGGCTTTCCTCTTCTTTTTTCAAAGGTAAATACTAATTGATGTTCATTTTTCGAAATCTTTTGAAATGACTTTTTAGTCTCTTTTAGTTTTTGTGTTTCCCAACTATCTCCAGCTAAGTTTGCTCCCATTGTAAACATTTAGTTGACTCCTTTTATTGTAATTTGGTATAAAAAAAGGGTTAAGAGAAAAACTCTTAACCCTTTTTAGTATTTTAAAATAGTTATTATAATAAGCTATTGATTTTTTCAATAAATGCTTCTTTAGAAGCAGCACCAACCATAGTATCTACAGTCTCACCATCTTTCATGAAAACGATTGTAGGAATTGATCTTACACCAAATTTTTGGCTTAATTCTTGTTGCTCATCTGTATTTACTTTACAAATATTTGCTTTTCCATCAAACTCTTCAGCTAACTCTTCAATAATTGGAGAGATCATTCTGCATGGTCCACACCAAGGAGCCCAAAAGTCTACTAGAGATACACCCTCTTTAGTTGTTGCTTCAAAATTTTCGTTTGTTAATTCTACATATTTACCCATGTTAAATTCCTTTTTTGTTTATTATTTTAAAAATTGTACTATTTTTTTCTTTATACATTCTTAATTTTACTCTGTATAACAAACTATAAATAATATTTTAGTTAAAATTACTACATAAATAAAGATATGGATAAAATTAATGAATATAAGAAAAGAATTTTTAGATTTTTTTGCTTCGAAAGAACACGAAATAATTAAAAGTGCACCACTTGTGCCAGATGATGCTACGCTACTATTTACAAATGCAGGTATGGTACAGTTTAAAGATATATTTACAGGAGCTGTTCCAGTTCCTCAAACACCTAGAGCTACAAGTTGCCAACTATGCGTTAGAGCTGGTGGTAAACATAATGATTTAGAAAATGTAGGATATACAGCTAGACATCATACACTTTTTGAGATGCTAGGAAACTTCTCTTTTGGGGATTATTTTAAAAAAGATGCTATTGCTCATGCTTGGGAGTTTATAACTAAAAACCTTGAACTACCTATTGATAAACTTTGGGTAACTATTCACGATACTGATGATGAAGCGTATGATATGTGGAAAGAGCATATTAGTGAAGATAGAATTATGAGATTTGGAGACAAAGATAACTTTTGGTCTATGGGGGATACAGGTGCTTGTGGACCTTGTAGTGAGATCTTTTATGACCAAGGTGAAGAGAACTTCAATGGACCTGAAGATAAAATGGGTGGAGAGGGTGACAGATTTTTAGAGATTTGGAATCTTGTATTTATGCAGTATGAAAGAGATGCAAGTGGAAAATTAAACCCACTTCCAAAACCATCTATTGATACAGGTATGGGTCTTGAAAGAGTAGTTGCAATTAAAGAGGGTGTTTTAAATAACTTTGATTCTTCACAATTCAAACCACTTATTGATAAAATAGAATCAATTTGTGATACAAAAATCACTTCAAAAAATGTAGGAAGTTTTAGAGTAATTGCTGACCATGTTAGAACTGTTGCATTTATGCTTTCTCAAGGGATACTATTTGATAAAGTAGGGCGAGGATATGTTGCAAGAAGAATTCTTAGACGAGCTGTACGACATGGTTATCTTTTAGGGTTTAGAAAAGCATTTATGGGTCAAATTATAGAACAGCTTACATCTATGATGGGTGAAGCTTATCCAGACTTAAAAGAGAAATATGAGTTTATACAAGAGCAGGTAAAACTTGAAGAGGATAGATTCTTTAAAACTATCTCAAGTGGTATGCAGCTGTTTAATGAAGAGCTTAAAAATACTAAAGATATATTTAGTGGTGAGGTTGCGTTTAGTTTATATGATACTCACGGTTTCCCTTTAGATTTAACACAAGATATGTTAAGAGAAAAAGGTATGAAAGTTGATAATGCAACTTTTGATAAGTGTATGGATGAGCAAAAAGCAAAAGCAAAATCTGCATGGAAAGGTAGTGGAGATGATGCAAACAATGGAGACTTTAAAAAGATTTTAGATGAGATAGGTCTAAATGAATTTATAGGTTATGAACATATAAAATCAAAAAGTAAAATAGTAGCTTTACTTGATGATAAATTCAATCAAGTTGATATTTTGGATACAAATGCAACTGGCTGGGTTATGTTAGATAAAACACCATTTTATGCAACATCAGGTGGACAA
Source organism: Campylobacterota bacterium (assembly GCA_034723795.1). Taxonomy (GTDB): domain Bacteria; phylum Campylobacterota; class Campylobacteria; order Campylobacterales; family Arcobacteraceae; genus JAIOSF01. The sequence goes on along the minus strand of JAYEPG010000027.1, from coordinate 11,690 downwards.
GAGGGTGACACAGGAGCGTTTGAAGATGCTGAACATATTGCAATCATCAAAGAGACTAAAAAGTTTTTTGGTATGAACATGTCAAAAGTTGAAGTAACAGGTTCTAAAATAAGTGTTGGTGAAACTGTTGATGCTGTTGTTGTTTCAAGAGATGAGATAGAGAAGCATCATAGTGCGACACACTTACTTCAAAGTGCTTTAAAAATTGTTTTAGGTGATACTGTATCGCAAGCTGGTAGTTTAAATGATGATAAAAGACTTAGATTTGACTTTACATATGCTAAAGCTATGACTAAAGAGCAACTTGATGAAGTTCAAGATTTAGTAAACTCTATGATCGCACATAGCATATCTGGATCTACTGAAGAATTAAATATAGAAGATGCAAAGAAAAAAGGTGCAATCGCTATGTTTGGTGAAAAATATGGTGATACAGTTAGAGTAGTAGAGTTTGGTGATGTTAGTGTTGAGTTCTGTGGTGGAACACACGTATCAAATACAGGTCATATCGGAAGTTTTTATATCACTAAAGAAAGTGGTGTAAGTGCTGGTGTTAGAAGGATAGAAGCTGTGTGTGGACTATCTGCTATTAATTATGCAAAAAGTGCAGTTGAAAAGTTAGCAGTAATAGAAGCAGAAGTTAAAAACAAAGATATTATGCAAGGTATCAACAAACTAAAAGAGCAAATCAAACAACTAAAGTCTGAACTAAAAGATGCACATGAAAATGTAGCTACTCCACTACAAGAGTTAGATATTGATGGTGTAAAAGTTGTTGTTGATATTGTTGAAAATGGTGATATTAAAAAACTTGTTGATGATATGAAAAACGGTCATGATAAAATAGCAACTTTATTGCTTCAAGTAAAAGGTGATAAAGTTATGCTTGTTGCTGGAGTTAAAAATGCATCAATTAAAGCTGGTGATTGGATAAAAGCAGTCGCACCAATTGTTGGTGGCGGTGGTGGTGGAAGACCAGACTTCGCACAAGCTGGTGGAAAAGATCCATCTAAAATAGATGAAGCAAAAGATTTTGCATTAAAATTTTTAAAAGATAATATATAAATTTAAATTATCTTTTAAACAATATTGGGGATACTCTTGAATTGTGATATAAGTATTAAACGACAAAATGATACAAGTATTATTTTAGATGTTAAAGGGGATTGGCTAAAAAATAATTTAGTTGATGTTAATACAAAACTTCAAGAAATATCTTCAAATATTGATAATATATCTATCATATTTGACTTTGAAAATACAACTAAGATAGATTCTGCTGGTATTATTTTAGTACTTTCAAATATGACTACATATATAAACAATAACTGTAATGTAACAGTTATAAATATGACTACAGAGCAAAAAACATTATTATTATTCTATCGACAAAATAAAGTTTCAAATAAAATTATAATAAAAAAAGAGAAAACAAATATATTTTATAAAATTGGAAAAACATTTTATACATATTTGATGAGTTTTATGCAGTTTTTAAATTTTGTTGGTGAAAACTTTTATTTCTTTTTACAAACACTTATTCACCCTTCTCAAATAAGATTTAAAGCTATTATTAAACAGATTGATTTATCAGGTATAAGAGCTTTACCTATAGTTATATTAACTTCCTTTTTAATAGGTTTAGTTATAGCATATCAAGGAGCTGAACAACTTCAACAATTTGGAGCAAATATTTTTATTGTTGAGATGGTAAGTATCTCCGTAATAAGAGAGTTAGCACCAATGATAACTGCAATAGTTATTGCAGGACGAAGTGCATCATCATTTACTGCTGAAATAGGAACTATGAAAATAACACAAGAGTTGGATGCCATGAAAACAATGGGATTTGAACCAGCTGTATTTTTAGTTATGCCAAGAATAATTGCACTTATGATTGCGTTGCCACTTATTGTTTTTTTAGCTGATTTAGTTGGTATATTTGGGGGAATGGTTGTTGCAAACTTACAACTTGGTATTTCATATACAGAGTTTATTGATAGACTATATACAGAAGTAGATATAAGGCATTTTCTTATAGGTATTGCAAAAGCTCCTATTTTTGGTTTTATTATCGCTCTTATTGGATGTTATAGAGGTTTTCAAGTAACAGGAAGTACTGATAGTATTGGTAAATATACTACAATAAGTGTTGTAAATGCAATATTCTGGGTAATTGCTTTAAATGCTATTTTTTCAGTTTTATTTACACAAATAGGTATATAGAATGAATATGATAAAAGTAGAATCAGTAAGTACAAAATTTGGTATAAATACTATTCATGATAAAGTATCTTTTGATATAAATAAAGGTGAAATATTTGGAATACTTGGAGGTAGTGGATCTGGTAAATCAACTATATTAAGAGAGATAATAATGCTAGAAAAAGTTCAAAGTGGAGATATAACAGTTTTAAATGAAAATATAAATAATATATCTTTAAAACAAGCAAATATATTAAAGCAAAACTGGGGTGTACTGTTCCAATTTGGTGCATTGTTTTCATCTCTTACAGTTTTAGAAAATATCTCTGTATTGTTAAAAGAGTATACTACTTTACCTAATTCTTTAATCCAAGAGATATCGTATACAAAACTTAAAATGGTTGGACTTCCTAGTAAAGCTGCTTCTTTATATCCAGCCCAATTAAGTGGTGGTATGAAAAAAAGGGTAGGGCTAGCTAGGGCTTTAGCTATGGATCCACAACTATTGTTTTTGGATGAACCAACATCAGGGTTAGATCCTGCTAGTGCTGAGTCATTTGATAGACTGATAGTTGATTTAAGGGATATGCTGAATCTTACAGTTGTAATGGTTACACATGATTTATCAACAATTAAAAATGCCTTAGATAGGTTTGTAGTTTTTCATGATAAAAAAGTTTTGTTTGATGGTAATTATGATGATGCATTAAATTTAGATCATTATGCAATGAAAAAGTTTTTAAAAATATAAAAGGGGATATGAAATATGGATAGTAAAGTAAATTTCACGTTAGTTGGGGCATTTTTATTTACATTTATATTAGCAATTCTTGGATTTACATTTTGGCTTGGTAAGTATGGAATGGAATCTCAAAAATTAGACTACTATAAAGTGTACCTTGAAGAGTCTATAGCTGGTTTAAATATTGAATCTTCTATTAAATATAAAGGTTTACATGTTGGAGTGGTAAAAGAAATCAATATAAATCCAAATAACTCTGAACAAATAGAGATTTTACTTGAAGTAGTTGGTGGAACTCCAATTAAAAAAGATACGACAGCTATGCTAGAGTCTCAAGGGATTACAGGTTTAAAATATATTGATTTAGTAGGTGGTTCTAAAGATGCTGGTATTTTAACATCCCAAAATAACGAGATACCAGTGATAAAATCAAAACAATCATTTTTTGGAAGTTTAGGTGATTCTACACAAGATATTACACAAAATGTAAATATTTTATTAATAAAATTAAATAAATTGTTTAGTCAAAATAATATTGATAAAATATCTGATGTGATTACAAATACAGATCTTTTAACATCAAATATAAATAATACAGTTTTAAAAGCAGAAAATATTTTAGATAGAGATGTAAAAAAAGTTATAAATGACTTTGAACAATTTACTAAACAATTAAATATCACTTTAGGAAAAACTGATAATTTAATAGATAATGATTTAAAACAAACATTAGAAAAAGTAAGTGGTGCATCAGATTCTACAAAGATTGCATTTGTAGAGTTTGGACAACTAGTAAAAGATGGTAAACTTGATTTAAAAGATATTACAAGTGATAGTTTAAAGAAGTTTGATATTTTGATGCTTGAATTGGGTATCACTATGCAAGATGTACAAAAAATGATTGATAACTTAAGTGATAGTCCAAGTGATATTATTTTTAAAAGTAGATCAGATGATTTTGGTCCAGGAGAAAAAAATGAATAAAATATTAAGGTTTATAGTAATTGCAAGTTTTATAACACTATTTACAGGGTGTATAAATACAACACTACCAGCAAATAAAGTATATAACTTATCTACAACTGAGGATTGTTGTAAAAATGGTTTTACAAAACAAAAACTAACATTGAAAATATTAGAGCCAGTTGCATCAAAACATTTAAACAATACATCAATATATTATACTCATGATAAGTATCGTTTACAAACGTATAAGTTAAGTAAATGGAGTGACTTTCCTACTAAAATGATTTTGGAAGTTTTAACTACAAAACTTGATGGATTGAATCTGTATGACAATATTACAACATCATATATTTATGCAAAGTCTGATTATACACTTCAAAGTGAACTACTTGAGTTTAAACAAATTATTGATAATGGCAATAGCTTTGTAAAGCTAAAAATTAAATTTTATATTATTGAAGATAATGATAGAAAAAATATTGTATCTAAAACATTTAGCTATAAAACTAAATGTAACACAACAAATGCATATGGTGCAGTAGAGGCACAAAACGAATCTTTAAAACTATTGATTTATGATTTGTCAAAGTGGCTATATAAATATACAAAGGAGAAATAATGGCAACACTTGATAAGAATTCAATGGAAAAATTGATGGAATTAAATGTAAAGATTGCTCAAGAAAAAGATTTCTCAAAAAAGATAGTTATAATATCTGATGCAATTAAAAAAATAATTAACGCCCAAAGATGTTCTATATTTGTTCATGATAAAAATAGTAAAAGTTTTTGGACTGTACATGCAGATGGGATAAGCTATTTAGAGATACCAGATGACAAAGGGATAATTTCAAAAGTATTTAAATCTAAAGAGATTATTATAGATAACAATGCCCAAACTTCATCTCATTCTATTAAAAATGTTGACCATAGATATGTAACAAAAACAATACTATCTATGCCAATTTTAGGATTTGATAAAGAGTGTATAGGTGTTGTTCAGTTGTTAAATAAGAACAATGAAGATGGGTTTAGCGATAAAGATATTAAAGTGTTAGAATTTGTAATAAACCATTTTACAACATTTATACAGTTAATTGTATATGATGATTCTTAATAAAAAAGAGTTATATTTTTTCTAATAACTCTTTTTTTATCCTTTCAACCTCATTTTGTAGGTTTTTAAGATTTAGGCTATTATCTATTATATAGTTAGCTAATAGTTTTTTTTCTTCTATATCCATTTGATTATTTATTCTTGAAAGTGCATCCTCTTTTGTAGATCCATCTCTTGCTCTTAATCGTTCTATTTGAATATCTTTTGGGGTATATACTACAATAGAGTTTTTTATATCATAGTTTTTATTTTCGAAAAATAGTGGAATATCTATTAGATATGGCTTTTTTTGCTCTTCAAAGATTTTTGCTTCTTTTATGATTTGTTGTTTTATAAGTGGATGTATAAAGTTTTCTAGTTTTTTCTTTTCAACTTCATTATTAAAAATAAGATTACCAAGCTCTTTTCTTACAACTTTATTATCTTTAATATACTTTTCTCCAAATAACTCTGTTATTTTAGATACATTTTTATCAAGAATTTTATGTGCAATTTTATCTGCATCAATAGTTAAAAAACCATGCATCATAAACAAAGAAGCAACAGTACTCTTACCTGTTGCTATTCCACCTGTTAATGCAATTGCATGGTTAAACTCTTTGTTTATTGTAGTGTCATTTTTCATATGTGATTATATCTCATATATTCTTAACATACTAAATAGATAATTATATTGCAAAATGCAATGAAACTTATATATATAAATAATACACTACAATACGAACATATAATAGTTGGAGTATTAAAATGGATTTAATAAAGCAAAAACAGTTATCAGAACAAATTTATACTATAAGAGAAGAGAAGGTTATGATTGATAGTGATTTAGCAAAATTATATCAAGTAGAAACAAAAGTTTTAAATCAAGCAGTAAAAAGAAATATAGATAGATTTCCATCAGATTTAATGTTTCAACTTACAGATAAAGAGTTTGAAATCTTGAGGTCACAAAATGTGACCTCAAGTTGGGGAGGTAGAAGATATATTCCAAATGTATTTACGGAACAAGGTGTATATATGTTAGCAACTGTATTAAAAAGTAAAGTAGCTACAGAAGTTACACTAAATATTATGAGAACATTTACTAAAATGAGAGAGTTTTCTATTGGATATAAAGATATAGTTGAAAAACTAAATAAGATAGAAAAAACAATTATAATAGATCAGCAGCAATTAAATTTTAATACAGAAAGAATAGATGAAGCTTTAGAACTTTTAAATCAAATCTTAAGAGATACTCAAAATACGAGTAAAAACTTAATAGGTTTTAGACCAAAGTAATTATTAAAATCACTACAAGGATAATATATTACCCTTATAGTGGTTTATCTCTTTGCAATACCAGTTATCGCTTTTGTGATATATGCAGGGTGTACAAAACATCCGTTTTGTAATTCTGTATTATAATAGTTACAATCTTCTAATAAATCAGAAACTTGAAGTACAATCTCTGCTTGAGGATGGTATTTTTTTGAAGCAAATATTAAAGTGTTGTGACCAAAACTATACGGCATACATATCCAGAAGTTTTTTCCAATAGTAGTTAACTCTTGTTTTGATACTTCAATATCTTTATGGATAAATGACGCTTTTGTTACAAAGATACCTTTTTTAGGTTCTAAACATCTCTCCACTGCTGCCATCTCTAAATCTGATGGAACATCGTTGTTATAAAGAATAATATCAAATTGACCCTCAACATTAAGTGCGTCACTATATGTTACATCTTTACACTCATGCTTATCTAGTTCTGCTTTAAAATCAGAAGATACTTCACCAACCACTAAAATTTTATTAATATCTTTATGTGAACATAATGGAACATGTACCATCATCTCATCATATGCAAAACTCTTATTTTCTATATTTGCCATTTGTATAAGCCTTTTAAATTATTTTTAGATATAATACCAAAATTAACTGAAAGATGTTTTAACTTGATAGAGTTTATGAATTTCTTCAGAAAAATTGATAGACTCAAATAGAATGGGTAAATAAAAGGAAAAAAATATGAATACATATGAAAAAATTAGAAGTTTTTGTAGATCATTTAGAATTATATTAGGTTCTGCAGTATTAGTGATTGGTTACTTATTAGGTGATGGTGGATTAGATTTAGGTTGGTGGTATTTAGGACTTTTACCATTAATAGCTGGATTAGTTAACTTTTGTCCAATCTGTATTATCTCTAAAAAATGTGATTTAGAGAAAAAATAATGAGTACAATTTCATATAAAGATGCAGGTGTTGATATAGATGCTGGTAACAGTTTCGTAGAAAACATTAAGCCTCATGTAAAATCAACAATGATACCAGGTGTTTTGGGTGGCATTGGTTCTTTTGCTGGTGCATTTGAACTTCCTACAGGATATAAAGAGCCTGTTATCCTTGCTGGTACTGATGGTGTTGGAACTAAACTAAAACTTGCAATAGATTCACAAAAGTTTGATACAGTTGGAATAGATTTAGTTGCTATGTGTTCAAATGACCTTATTTGTAACTTTGGAGAGCCATTATTTTTCCTAGATTACTATGCTACAGCAAAACTTGAAGTAGAAGAAGCTACAGCTGTTGTTAAAGGTATAGCTGAGGGTTGTATTAGAAGTGAATGTGCTTTAATTGGTGGTGAAACTGCTGAGATGCCAGGTATGTATAGTGATGGTGATTTTGATTTAGCTGGTTTTTGTGTAGGTATTGCAGAAAAAGCTGAAATGGATAGAGTTTCAAAAGTTGAAGCAGGGGATGTTTTAATTGCATTACCAAGTTCTGGAGTTCATTCAAATGGTTTTAGCTTAGTGCGAAAACTACTTTTAGAAAAGTTAGGTATGAAGTTTGAAGATGATTTTAATGGTAGAACATTAATAGATACACTTTTAGAGCCTACTAGAATATATGTAAAAGATTTTAAAGCTTGTAAAGAAAATATCAATGCTTTAGCTCATATCACTGGTGGTGGTATTGTTGAAAATTTACCAAGAGTTTTACCTGATAACTTAAGAGCAGTTGTAGAAAAAGATAAAGTACAAGTTTTACCAATATTTCAACTCCTCGGTGAACATGTAGAAGAGTCTGAGATGTATAGAGCATTTAATATGGGTGTTGGTATGATTTTTGTTGCTAACGCTTCACAAGTTGATGCTATCTTAGAAAAAACTGATGGATATGTGATAGGTCACATTGAAGCGGGTGAAAAAGGTTGTGATTTAGTTTAATTCATTTTGAATTTTACTAAATTAAAATAATTACATTAAATAAATACAAAAGGAAACAAATGAAAATAGCAGTAATTCAAGGACCAAACTTAAATATGTTAGGTATAAGAGAGCAAAATATTTATGGTCCAATGACTTTAGATCAAATTCATGAACAAATGAAAGGTAGTGCAGACCAAAATGGTGTAGAATTAGAATTTTTTCAATCTAACCTTGAAGGTGAAATTGTAGATAAAATTCAAGAGTCTTTAGGTACTGTTGATGGTATTATAATAAATCCTGCTGCTTATTCACATACAAGTATTGCTATTGCTGATGCTATATCTGCTGTGAACCTGCCTGTGGTTGAAGTTCATATCTCTAATATTTATAAAAGAGAAGAGTTTAGACAAAAGTCTATTACTGCAAAATCTTGTGTTGGTGTTATTACAGGATTTGGACCTTTAGGTTACCATATGGGACTTATTGGTTTAACACAAATAATCAATGAGATGATAGCAGCTCAAGAAGCAAAAAAACAAGCACAACCAGCTTCATAAAAATTGATGAAAAATTATATTTTACAAAATGAAAATAGTGTATATTTTGAGTGTGGATATAGTTGTGATAATGTGATATTTTTAAGTCTTGGTGATGAAAACTTTTTCATCACCGATGCTAGATATGAAATAGAAGCAAAACTATTAGCTAAAAACTGTGAAGTAATTATCACAAATGATTTAGTAAAAGTTACTAGAAAAATATTAAAAAAATCAAATATAAAAAAACTACACTTTGACCCAAATGATTTTACACTTTTATCATATCAGAAATTATCAAATAAATTAGATATAAACTTTATACAAAAACCAAACTTTTCAAAACTAAAACGAATTATTAAAACTCCCCATGAGATAAAACTTATTTCTAAAGCTATGAAAATTGGTAAAGAGGGATTTGAAAGATTTGCATTCTATTTACAATATAATGGGATTGAACAAAGTGAAAAGTACCTATTTTTTAAAGCTAAAGAGTTTATGAGTAACTATGGGGAATATGACTTAAGTTTTGACCCTATAGTAGCTATAAATAAAAATAGTGCTAAGCCACATGCATTACCAACAAAAGATATATTGCATAAAGGTGATCTTCTTTTAGTTGATGCTGGCGTTAAGTATAAAAGATATTGTTCAGATAGAACTTGTACTACAACAATGAGTAAAAATATAAACTTTAAAAGAGAACAAAAGTTTACAAATAAAACAGAACAAAAAGTATATGATATAGTTCTAAAAGCACAGCAAACTGCAATAAGTAAAGCCAGAGTCGGAATGAAAGCTTCACAAATAGATAAATTAGCAAGAGATGTGATTGAAAAAGCTGGTTATGGTAAACAGTTTGTTCACAGCACAGGACATGGTGTTGGGCTAGATATTCATGAATATCCAAATATAAATAGTAGAAGTGATGTTGTAATTGAAGAAAATATGGTATTTACTGTTGAACCAGGTATCTATTTAAATGATAAATTTACTAAAGAAAGCAAAGCTTTTGGTGTTAGGATTGAAGATACTGTTGTTATGAAAAATGGTAGAGCAGTTATATTATAGATATATATCTAATCTACACTATCAAATGATAATGAAAATTCAGAACCTAAGAAATTTTCATTATTATATTTAAAATTTAAATTTTTTATGTCAATATTTCCATCCATTCCATCTACTATTAAATTATATGTCATATGAAGACCTAGTCCTGTTCCTTGGCTTTTATGTTTAGTAGTGAAGTATGGTTCAAATATTTTTTCTAATATACTATCGTTTATTCCACCTGCATTATCTTTAAATTTTATAATTGTTTTATCATTTTGAATATTTGCACTTATCATAATAACTCTATCTAAAATTTTTAGTTCATTAAATGCATCTTTGGAGTTATTGTATAGAATCATATAGCATTGAATCAACTCATTTGGATGACCGTGTAAAAGTATATCTTTATCAATATCTACTAAAATATTTATGTTATGTCTTTTTTTAGAACCATTGATTAAAGTTAAAAAAGAATCAACATTTTCACTTAAATTAAATAAAACTTTTCTTTTATCATCTTTTATAAAGTCTCTAAAGTCATCAATAGTTTTAGATAGATATTGTGCGTTATTGTTAATTGCTTCACAAGCTTCATTAAACTGTTCATCTGTAAGCATATCATACTCTTTTTGGAGTTGCATACCTGATGATGCTGTTGATATTACGGACAATGGTTGTCTCCATTGATGAGCAATATTTCCAATCATCTCACCCATAGAAGCTAGTTTTGATTGTTCTGATAAAATTTTCTCTTTATGTTTTTCTTGAGTTATATCGTTTATATAACCTAAATAGTGAGTAATATTGTTATTTTCATCTCTAATAATAACAGTATAATCCATAACCCATTTAATATCACCATTTTTATTTACAACTCGATATGGTTCATGTTTGAAAAAGTCTTTTTTTGAGTTACTACCCTCTTCAACCTCTTTTATAACATTTTCTAAATCTTTTTTATGTATACATGTATCATATGTTATTTTATTGTTCATAAATTCAGATTGTGTATACCCTAAAAGCTTTTCAACACTTGATGATACATGCTCTATGCTCCAATGCTCATCATTGTTCCATTTAAATAAAACAGAGTCACCTTTATCAAAAAGTGATAATAATATCTCTTGCTCTTTCGTTTTTTCTAATACTTTATGTTCAAGTGTATTGTTTAGTTTTATAAACTCTTTTTTCTCTTTTCCAAGTTGGGCAACAAGTTTTGCAATATATGATAAAAACTCTAACACCTCAGTTAGCTTATCTTTTGAAGTGATTTTTACCTTTTCAAGAGCTTTTAAATACTCATCCATATCATAACCAAACTCATTTGCTCCAAGTTTAAAATCTTCTAAGTTTGGTTTGTTAAATAAAACTTGTCCACTAAATAGGTCTGCTAAATGTACACCATCAATAATAATAGGAGTAGCTCCATCTACCATCCCATGTTGACACTCTTTTTTTAAGTTTTTTGTTAATTCTTTATTACTTTCTAAACATATATATTCACTACTTTTTGTACCTCTGTGGTAATCTTTACATATATCAGTCCAACCTGTTGAGATCATTACCTCTCTGGTATCTTGCTTTATTAATCCAGTTGTAAATCCTGTAAGATTAGAAAATTTTTCAAATAATACTTTTAACTGATCTGTATCAATCAAATCATTAATATCTGATGCATCAGTGTGAATAGAATTACTTAGAGATAAAAGATCTCTTAATCGTTTATTTTCATCTTTTAGTGCTTTTATCTCTTCTTTTTGCGTCATTATAAAATTTTCCTATATATTAAAAACTTGCCCATTCATCATCATTAGAATTACTAATAACTGGTTTGATAGGTTGTTTAACACTATTTTTAACTATATTTTGTTTAGA
>JAYEPG010000026.1:0-3480 GCA_034723795.1 Campylobacterota bacterium | reverse complement strand
GATGAATATGAAGAGCATAAATCAAAAGATCCTCATGTATGGACAAGCACAAACAATGTAAAAAAAATAGCATCAAACATTCTAAATGAGTTAATAAAAATAGATACTGTTAACAGCTCTTACTATAAAGAAAACTATAAAAAATTTATATCTCATATTGAACAAACTGATGAAAATATAAAAAATATTTTAAAAGATTTACCAAAAAACACAAAATTTATGGTATTTCATCCTGCTTGGGGATACTTTGCTAATCAATATAACTTAACTCAACTAGCTATTGAGGTTGAAGGCAAAAATCCAAAACCAAAAGCTATAGCTTACATAATAGAAGAAGCTAAAGAGGAGAATGTAAAAGCGATATTTACAGCACCTGAATTCTCTACTAATATTGCAAATCAAATTGCAAATGAACTTAATATAAAAGTTATACAAGTTAGCCCTTTAAATCCAAAATGGTCACAAAACTTAGAAAACCTAGCTAAGGCTATTGCCAATAAATAGTATTAGCTAATAAGCTCTTTTCATCTGTCTTTTATTTTGACTGTTTAGTTGAAGTTTATCTTCACTTTTTACAACTTCACTAAATGGTCTTAAAAACTTAGGTAGTTTTCTACCACCAACTTTTAGTATATCTGATACTAATATATCAGCAACTTCCTGCTGCTTCTTATTTTGTTTTGTAACCATATAATCAAATAGAAACTTAGCTAACCTATCTAAAGATATTTGCCAAGTTGAGTGTGTCTGAGAATACAACCAAATAGTAAAATCATAAAAAATTTCATATACACTTCCATCCTTTACTAAATAGTTAAAACTATTTGTAAAGTTACCACTGTTATAAACCAAATCCCAATATCTAGAAAACCTTTTCATCTTTTGCATTTTCTCAAAAGGTATCAAATCATTTGACAATATATCATAAGGTGGAATATCACTGTATACCATACCAAATATCTCATCATGTCTATTTAAAGTTGTACCTGATAATTTTTTTAAGACTCCAACTTGAACCTCACTATTACTTAAACTACAAAGATAATCTAAATTTTCACCAAAACTCTCAATAGACTCTCCAGGAAGCCCAATGATTAAATCTAAATGAATATGTGCTTTTGTTTCATTTTCTAAAAAAGCTATATTTTCTTTTATCTTTGGAATATTTAAATTTCTTTTTATATTTTTAGCAATATCTTTTTTAAGTGTTTGTATACCTATTTCTAGTTGAAGTGAACCTGCAGGAAACTGTTTGATTTTATCTTTTAGTTTTTGTGGAAAATGATCTGGTATAACCTCAAAGTGTACAGTATACGCCTCATCTTTTTGCAAAAAGAAGTCAATAAGTTTATTTGCCATATCTATGTTTAGATTAAATGTTCTATCTATAAACTTATAGTTTCGTACTCCCCTACTCCAAAGAGTTTCAAACTGATTTAAAAGTTCATCTATATCAAAGTTTCGCACCTGTTTATCAATTGAGGATAGACAAAATTCACAAGAGAAAGGACACCCACGAGCTGCCTCTACATAGATATATCTGTTTTGTACGTCATTATCATTATAATACTTATATGGTAACTCTATAGATTCTAAATCTAAAATTTGAGGTGGAAATATCTTATTATCTATATCAACATTTTCAAGTATATCTTTACAAAGATTATAAAACTGAACTTCACCCTCCCCTTGAATAATATAATCAGCTTTGCTTAAATCAACTCTAAAAGGTGTATAACTAACCTCAGGTCCACCAAGTATAACAACAGTATCAGGACTTACTTTTTTTATAATCTCAAGCAGTTCATAAACATCAGATACATTCCAAATATATACACCAATTCCAATAATTTTAGGTTCATATGATAAAATCTTTTCTGCTATATCTTGCATCCTCTCATTTATCACATACTCTTTTATTGATGCTTTTTCTTGTAACTCTTTTAAGTTTGCATATAGATACCTAAGACCTATACTACTATGTGAGTATCTTCCATTTAATGTTGTTAATATTATATCTGACACATTTCCCCTTGTATTAAACTTATTCTTTTTAGTTTTCTAAAAAATACTTTTTGATTAAGCTATCAAGTTCATCTTTTAGTTGTTCTTTTGTTTTAGATTTTGTATTTGTATATAGTTTATTAGATATATTTTCAAACTCACTTAATAGTTTTTTATCAAAATGTGTACCACTACTATCATTTAATATTTGCAATGTTTTATCATAACTAAATGGTTCTTTATATGGTCTTTTTGATGTTAATGCATCAAATACATCAACTATACTAAATATACGAGCAATTATTGGTATATCATCACCTTTTATCTGATTTGGATAACCTGTTCCATCATATTTTTCATGGTGACACAAGATAACATCTTTACTATTTTCAAGCCAAGGATTTCCTTGTACGAGTTGTATACCTTTTAAAACATGCTCTTTCATTATCTCAAATTCTTCAGATGTAAGTTTACCATTTTTTAACAATATACCATCAGGTATACCAATTTTACCAACATCATGTAAAAATGCTCCAACTATTAGTTTCTTTATATATTCTTTATCAAGTTCAATTTGTTCGGCAAGTTTGATTGAATAAAGGGTTACTCTATAGTTGTGTTCATTTGTATCACTATCTCTTAGGGCTATTGCATTACCTAAAGTATTTATTGTCATAATATTACTAGATAAAAGATCAAGTCTATTTTGATTTATCTTTTTATATGCAAAATATATAAGTGGAAATATAACTAAACTAAATATAGTTATTGTTAATATAACCGTAACTATAGTTGCAACAATTCCTCTTTTAAATCTATTTACAACTATTGGCTCAACATATTTTATACCCTCTATATATCCTAAAAGTTTATCACCTTTATATAAAGGGTAAAATACTTGTAAAAAGTGTTGCTTATGTTCTACTTCAAAAAAGTTTTGACTCATTTTTTTAGATTCTGGGAAGTTATGTACCAAATACTCATCATGCTGTTCTATTAGTTTTATTTGCTCTTCAAATCTTTTGCCTTTTGCATCAAAACTAAAAAACTCAACTTTTTTATCATCATAAATCTCAATAGATATAAAACCAAGCTTTCTCATAAAACTTTTTACATCCTCTTCTAACTTCTCTTGTGATGATAACTTTAAGTTTTGATTATAACTTTTCATACCTTTATCAACATGAACTTTAATCTCATTTGCTAATGATGTATAAAAATTGTATTGTTGAAAATAGTAAATTGAAACACTACTTAGTATACTAATAAAAAACATAGAAAAGAGAGCTCTTTTATAAAAAGAAATTACAATATTTTCACCTTTAACTACCATAACTAACCCTAAATAATTTTATTTTATAAACTGTTTTAAATTGTATCTATTCATTAACTATACTGATAAAATCCGCTTTATTATTATAACCTACAACTTTCTTTTTAATTGTATTTGTTTTATAATCAACAAAATACATCACT
>JAYEPG010000025.1:3044-16449 GCA_034723795.1 Campylobacterota bacterium | reverse complement strand
ATATCTATTATTATTTTTTTCTTAAAGTTATCTACTAAACATATTAATTAGTTATAAGATTAAATAAAATTGTTGTATAATTTTTTCAATTTAAAAAATAAAAGGAAATAAAATGCCAAAAATTAATAAATACGTAGATATTAGTGATATAGATAGAGAAGCAAAAAAAGATTTAATAGACAGACATAGTCCGTTTATTCATTGTGCAGATACAGCAACGCAAGGTGAGCCATTTGAAGTAACAGTAAAAATGGGTAACGAATATACTCATCCAGATGATTTTGATCACTATATTGAATCAGTTACATTATTTAATGGTGAAACAAAACTTGCTCAAGCAACATTTATTCCAGGAACTTTAGGTAACATTAAAGCTCATTCAACTACAACATTTACAATTATTCCAACAGGAAAAAAATTAAATCTTGTAGCACATGGTTACTGTACTAAGCATGGTATCTGGGAAGGTACAGCTGTAGAAGTTGCAGTAAACTAATACAGATAATAAAATAAGATAACAGATGGCTTTTTTAGGGTTAGATTTTATAATTTCTTCTCTGATTTGGCTGCTTATTGTCATCTTATTTGTATTTATATTTAGAAAACATTTAAAAAAGTTTTTTTATAAAGATATCTCTTTCGATGTTTTTTATAAAAACTTAAAAAACTACTTAGAAGAAAAGTATCCAAATATAAAATTTGATTTTTCAATCCTTGAAACAAGTAAATCAGAACCAAATCCAAATGCAAGAAAATATCTAATTTTAGATGATATTATAAATCAATACAACTCTTTAAAATTGGACTCTTCAAAATATCCAAAAGCAACACCACAAAACTTACAATGGAGTAGCTATATATTTAATAGCGAACCAAATAGAAATAAACTTCCTAGCGATTGGGTTCAAAGAAAAAATGCCCTATTAACAAGAGATGATAAAAGATGTTTTAGATGTAGTACTCAAATAGATTTAAACAGTATACAAATACATATGATTAGATCATTAGAAAATGGTGGAAAATATTTTTTAGAAAATTTAATTCCTATGTGTAAAGATTGTGATAAAATAATAAATAAAAAAGCAAAACATCTTGATATAAAAGATAATTTATATGCTTTAGTAAAAGGAAATGTTTAATGAAAAAAGTAGTTATAATTGGTGGTGGATATGCTGGTATTTATGCGCTAGGAGAACTAATAAAATGAGATAGTTGAGTATGATTATCTAATAATGACAGCAGGAACAAGAACATTTTTTCCTAAAAGTTTAGAAGGATTAAGTAATACTGACGATATAAAAAAACTACATCGTGCTATATTTTTTAAACAAAGTTTTTGAAAAACAACTATTTAATAAAATTGAAGATGAAGCAAAAAAATGTGATAAAACACATATTGCAGTTGTAGGTGCTGGTCTTTCAGGTGTAGAAATTGCTGCGGAGATGGCATATTACGCTAAAAAGTTTTTTAAAAGAGGTAGTTTTGCTTGTAATAAATTGGAGATTTCACTTATAAGTTCTGCAAACTCTATTTTACCTGGATTTGCTCCAAATATGATTAAAATGTCACATGATAGATTAAAATCTTTAGATATAAATATTATTACAAATACAAAAATGGAAAGTTCTAATAAAGAATATCTATACCTTTCTAATGGAACTAAAATAAGGTACTCTTTTATAGTATTTTCAGGTGGGATTGAGGCTTCAAATATTACATCAAAATTAAATATTTCAAAAAACAAAAAAAATCAAATTATTGTTGATGAATACTTGAAAGTAAAAGAGTTTGACAATGTATATGCAGCAGGTGATGTAGCACAAATAAAAAATAGCAAAGATGAGATAATGCCAGCAAATGTAACAGTAGCTAGAACTAGTGGTGTAATTGCAGGTAAAAATGTATTAAAAGCAATAGATAATAAAGAGTTATTAAAATGTGATCCAAAGCTAGAGGGTACTTTAATAGCTTTAGGTGGTAGATATGCAGTATGTGATCTATATGGCATTATTCAAATAAAAGGTTTTATAGGATACTTGATAAAACAATATGTTTTTTTCAGATATAAACTACCATTATTAAAATATATAAAAAATGGTTACTCAAAACTAATGGAGAATTAATCTAACCAAATTTTTAACATAATTTTGTTATTATATTATATTAACCATATTAAAAAAGGATTTTTTGATGACTATACTTGACGGTAAAAAACTATCAAATAAAATTAGACAAGAAGTAAAAAAAGAAGTAGAAACTTTACAGCAAAAGTCAATTACACCAGGACTTGCAGTTGTATTAGTGGGGGCAGATCCAGCTAGTGCTGCATATGTAAATATGAAAAGCAAAGCTTGTAAAGAAGCTGGTATATACTCAATCGCTCATGAGATGCCAGAATCAATATCTCAAGAAAATATTTTAGAGATAATAGAGATGATGAATAAAAATCCAAATATTGATGGTATTTTAGTACAACTTCCACTACCTAATCATATCGATACAACTGCAGTTCTTGAAGCAATTGATCCTAATAAAGATGTAGATGGCTTTCATCCATATAATGTTGGTAGAGTATCAACTGGACTAGATGGATTTATACCTGCAACTCCTTATGGTGTTATGGAACTATTAAATGAGTATAATATTGACCCTAAAGGGAAGAATGTTTGTGTAGTTGGTGCTTCAAATATTGTTGGAAAACCAATGGCTACACTACTTTTAAATGCTAATGCAACTGTTGAAGTGTGTCATATATTTACTGATGATTTAAAGAAGCATACTCTAAATGCAGATATTATATGTGTTGGTGTTGGTGTAGTTAACTTAATAAAAGAAGATATGGTAAAAGATGGTGTAATAATTATTGATATTGGTATCAATAGACTTGATAGTGGAAAACTTACAGGTGATGTTGACTATGAAAATGTAAGCCAAAAATCATCATATATAACACCAGTTCCAGGTGGAGTTGGACCTATGACTATTGCTATGTTACTTAAAAATACAATTAAATCTGCAAAGATGAGAAGACAGGTAGAAAATTAATGGATATTAATAAACCAGAAATAGATACTATAACTATAGATAACGAAGTACCAAAGAAAAACTTTTTTAAAAAAGCGTATGATTGGTCTAGTAGCTGGACAGGTACAATTATAATTGTTCTAGGGATAATATTTTTTATTGCACAAGCATTTGTAATTCCAAGTGGAAGTATGAAAAACTCACTTTTAATTGGAGATATGCTTTTTGTTAAAAAATTTGCTTATGGTATACCAACTCCTAGAATCCCTTGGCTTGAAGTTCAAGTATTTCCAGACTTCAATGACAATGGACACTTAATAGAGGGTGATAAACCACAACGTGGAGATATAGTTGTATTTAGATACCCACATAATGAAAAAATACATTATGTAAAAAGATGTGTGGCAACTGGTGGTGATATTGTATTCTTAAAAGATAAAAATCTTTTAATTCACCCAAAAGAGGGAAATGAATTTGTAAAGAAAAACTATGATAAGTCTCAAATTGTTAAAATAGGTGAAAGATTATTTACAGTAAACCCATATAAAAAAGATCATCCAGGTATTCATACTGATCCTACAGTTGTTAATAATGGAAGACAACCAACACAACTGTTTAATACAATACCAATTATTATCCCTGAAGGTGAATATTTTATGATGGGTGATAATAGAGATCATAGTAACGATAGTAGATTTTGGGGAACTGTACCTTATAAATATATTGTAGGAACTCCTTGGTTTATATACTTTTCTTGGGACGAAAATAAAAAAATAAGATGGGATAGAGTTTTTCAAACACCATCTCAATTAGAGAAAACAAAATATATAAAAGGTAATTTTACTCATCAAGAAGGGATTTATTAATGAAATATTATATTGGAGCAGACCACGCAGGTATTGATATAAAAGCTTATGTAAAAGAGATATTTACAGCACTAGGACATGAAGTTGAAGATTTAGGTCCATTTACTAAAGATAGAGTTGATTATCCTGATTATGCACAAAAAGTTTGTGAAGCAGTACTTGAAAATGAAAATACAAAAGGTATTTTAATATGTGGTACAGGACTTGGAATGAGTATGGCTGCAAATAAATTTGATGGTATTAGAGCAGCACTTTGTCACAATGAATATAGTGCTGCAATGGCAAGAGAACACAACGATGCAAATGTACTTTGTTTAGGTGAAAGAGTATCTGGACAAGGTATGGTTGAAGCTATAATTAACTCTTGGAACTCAAACTGCTTTGCAGGTGGTAGACATGAAGGTAGAGTAGAAAAAATAAATGCACTTTCAAAAATGGGAAGCTGTAGAGTATAATATTTAAAATAATATTTTTTAAGGAATCAAAATGACAAGAACACCACCACCAGCTGACTGGGTAGTTTATGCTGTCGTATTGGGTACAGTTGCAGCTATGATGTTTGGTAAATATTTAATGGGTAGAGGTGATAAAGATGAAGTTATCACTAAAAATGACAAACTTCAAGACCAAAAGATAGATAAAACTGATGCTTAATCCTAAAATAGTAGACTATATTTTTAGTTCAGCTTCAATTCAAAGGTGGAATGATTATCCACGTATGATTGATCTTGTAGAACTTGATAAACAGGCACATAAGTTTATCATAGCTTATTTTATTGCAAAACTAGAAAAAGATATAAACTACACACACTTAATAGAAGCTGGTATTTTTGAGTTTCTAAGACGTGTGGTTGTAACAGATATACGTCCTGATGTATTTAGAAAAGCTCTTCAAAAAAAAGGTGCTGAGATAAATACCTGGGTTCTAAGTAAACTAGAAAGCTCTCTTATAGATATAGACAATGGAAACTTTTTTCAAAAATTTAAAGACTATTTAGAAGATGATACTATGTACAAAAAAGAGAGGTTTGTTTTAAAAGCAGCCTCTTATTTAGCTACTAAATGGGAGTTTGGTATAGTTTATCAAACTAGTCAATTTCTAAATGATATAGATGAAGTTAAAAAAGAGGTTGATGCAGAGATTGAAGACTACTATGAACTAATTGGTGTTCGTAAAATTGCTTTAAATAAAAAACTTGCAAAAGTGATAGATTTAAGCGGTCGTTTAAGATTTCAAAAGAGATGGGCACAAACTCCAAGAATTCCTGAAACTTCTGTTTTAGGTCACATGCTTACAGTTGCTATTTTTGGATATTTTTATTCTACAAAAATAAATGCTTGTGAAAAAAGAGTTCAAAATAACTTTTTTGTTGCCCTATTTCATGATTTGCCAGAAGCTTTAACAAGAGATATTATTAGTCCTGTTAAGTATAGTGTAGATGAATTAGCAGATATTATTGCAGAATATGAAGTTAGCCAAATTGAAGATAAAATCATGCCATATATTCCAGATGATATGAAAAAAGAGTTTTCATATATTTTGGGTCTTGATGAGAATAATATCAAAGATGAGTTTGAAAACAAAATTATTGAAGATGGAAAAATAAAAGTTGTTGAAGATATGCAACGATATAATCAAGATAGATATAATGCAATAGATGGAAAAGCTTTAAAACAGTGTGATAAATTATCTGCATTTATAGAAGCTAGTTTATCCATATCACATGGTATAAAATCAAAAGAGTTATTAAATGGTAAAAAACAAATCATGGATGGACTTACATCTATTGCTGGAATTGATTTTAAACAAATAGCAACTCGTATTGATGAAGAGTTTTGTACTACTGGTACTACACAAACCACTATGGACTTATAATGGATACAGTACTAATACTTTTAATATTAGCTTTAATAGTTGTAGCAGTTTTAATCTTTTTAAATGGAAATAGCACTAATAATGCAAAATCTTCAGTGGTAAAGAAACATGAGATAATAGAACAATATGAAAAAGAGTTAAAAGCTATTTTAGATAAACATAAACATAACAATGAAACTAAGATAGAACAAAAAAAACTTTTTTTACAAAAGTGTAGTAGTGAATTATCAAGAAATATTTTTTTTGATCCTGAAGAATCAAAACAAGTTATCCAAAAGTTAGCTTCTTTATAGATGGCAAAAGAGATATATTTTATAACAGCCACTAATACTGATGTCGGCAAAAGTTATGCAAGTGAAGTTTTTTTAAATAAATTTTCTTCACAAGGTAAAAAGGTAGGATACTATAAACCAATAGAAACAGGTGTCATAGACAAACCAATCGATGGAACTAAACTTTTAAATATAACAAAAAAATTAAACCCTAACTATGATGTTGCAATTGATGATGTAGTTCCATATCAATTTAAGCTACCAGCTGCTCCTTTTGTAGCTAAACAAAATACTCATATTTCTATAGATAAAATAAAACAAAATATTCCTAAACTTTTACAACATTGTGATACTCTTATTGTTGAAGGTGCTGGTGGATTAATGGTACCAATAGAAAAAGACTATTTCTTGATTGACCTTATTTTAGAGTTTCAAAATAAGTTTAACTCAAAAACAATATTAATATCACCTAGCAATCTTGGAAGTATAAACGACACTATGCTATCTCAAAAAGCATTAGAGAATCATGGTATAAACTATGAATGGTATATAAACCTTTATAAAGATAAAGATAGTTTTGAAACTGTTACTATGCCATTTTACAAAGAATACTTTGGAAACAATATAAACTTTTTATAAATTACTCAACACAAATTTACCACTTTTTTATTATAAGCTACATATAAATAAACTAACACAAAGGGTGAATAATGTCTAACAATATAGAACACGGAATATCAATAGGGATAAACAGAGTTGATGATACAGTTTTTATTAAACTTAAAATAGACGGTACATTAACACATGAAGATTATAAAATGATGACACCTATGATTGAAAATTCTGTAAAAGGGATTGAGCATCCAAAAGTAAAAGTATTAGTTGACGCTTTGGATTTTGATGGCTGGGAGATGGAAGTTTTATGGGATGATTTAAAATTTTCTTTGGGACATATTGAACTGTTTAATAAAATTGCTTTTGTTGGTAATAAAAAGTGGGAAGAGTATGCAGTAAAAATTTCAAATTGGTTTATGATAGGTGATATTGAATATTTTGAAAATATGGATGATGCTTTAAATTGGATAAATAGTGAAAAACCAAAAAGAGATATGGTTGAAAAAGAGATTGATAGTAGAGAAAATGAGATAAGTAAAGCACTTGAGCTACTCTTTAAAGCAAATATGAAAATAACAAATTGGGATGTACCAGAAGCAAATGATCAAAAAGTTGCCGAGATGATTGTTGACATATTGTCAAAAAAACTTGATGAGATTAAGAATGATGTTAAAAATGGAAAATATAAATACTACTAAATAAATTTATAAATAACAATTAGTTTAAAAAACTTGTTTTAACTCAACTATAAAGTGTATTTTGATAGAATTGATTTACTTAAATTAAACACAAAAAGGGATTCAATTTGAAATTGTTATTATTATTTTTATTTTTTATATCAACAGTGGTTGCTCAAACAACTTTATGTTATAAAAAAGATACTGCAAGCACTGTTTTAGAGAAGACAACATTACTAAATGGTGGAGAGTGTCAAGGTAAATTATCTGTATTAAATATGGAAAAAGAGAATTGGGAACTAAGTGATACAAAAATTGTAAACGACAACGGTGTTTTCAATCATATTTATATCTTCAATAAAGAGACAAAAGAGGATGAAATCGCATCTGTTATCTCATCTAGCATCTCAGATTCGGCACCTCAATATAGACAAACAGTTAAAAAAATGGATTTACGTTCTAAACAACTTGAGATTTATGAACTTTCAAATAGTAAAGCAAAAATCAAACTTGGTAATTTAAAGATTGGACAAAGTGGTGTTATAGTACATAATGGTTCCAAAGAAGATTCTATTATAATCGCTGTTGCTCAAGTTATAGACACAAATTCCAACTACTCAACAATTCAAATTAAAAAGAAAAGTATTGTTAAACAAGATGCTATCCCTACATCAAAACATATAGCTTCAAATGGTGATACATTTATATTAAACCACATCTATTCATCAAGTTTATTAATAGTACCAAACAGTAAAGCAAAAGCTTTAGTTGTTTTAAACTATCCAAATCAAAAGTTCTTAAGTGAAGATTTTTTTGCATCATATTTAAAAGTTATAAGTACTCCTGTTCTTAACAAAGAAGATATTATGAATTTTGCACAATCACAACAAATAGGTACAGTTTTTATTGTGATTAAAAATACTTTATATATCAAGGACTCTATAACATTTAAAACTATTGATAAAGTAACTTTAAATATCAATGACTCAACAACGCAAGTTCCTTTTTATTCTAAAATTGAAAAGATTGAAAAAGGTTTATTAGATTTTGGAGCTGACAAGATTGCAGACTATAACCTATATTATTCATCTTTAGTAAACAATACTACATATTCAAATAACTTAAGTAGCAATAATAATGATGACGATAAAACATTATTTCAATCAGTAAAAGAGATATTTACATGGTAGATAAAAATCATTTAGAATATATTAAAAATACTGTAGGTGTTGATAATATAAAAAGTGATAAAGCTCACTTAATAGCTTATTGTTATGATGCTACAAAAACTAGATTTGAGCCTGATGCAGTTGTGTTTCCTAGAGATGAAGATGATATAAGTAAAATACTTAAATATTGTAATGAACACCAAATCATAATTGTACCAAGAGGTGCAGGTAGTGGTTTTACTGGTGGAGCGTTACCTAGTCAAGGTGGTATTATCTTATCACTTGAAAGACATATGAATAAACTTATTGAAATAGATATGCAAAATATGGTTGCTGTAGTTCAACCAGGTCTTATAAATATGCAACTTCAAAAAGCAGCTGAAGAGGTTGGTCTGTTTTATCCACCAGATCCAGCTAGTGAAGAGTACTCAACTTTAGGTGGAAATGTAAGTGAAAATGCTGGTGGTATGAGAGCAGCTAAGTATGGTATCACTAAAGATTACGTTATGGCACTTAAAGCAGTTTTACCAAATGGTGAGATTATAAGAGCTGGTAAAAAAACTATCAAAGATGTAGCTGGTTATAATATTGCTGGTATATTAACAGCTAGCGAAGGTACACTTGCAATTATTACTGAGATTACGTTAAAACTAATCCCTAAGCCTAAACATAAACAAACATATATGGGAATATTTCCTGATGTTACTAGTGCTATGAATGCTGTATTTAAATCTTTAGCAAGTGGTGCAAATCCTGTTGCCATGGAGTTTTTAGATGATTTAGTTATAAAAGCTTTAAGAGAGAAACTAAATGTAGATTTACCAGAACACGCAGGTGCTGTTCTTGTTGGTGATGTTGATGGAAATCTTGAAGATGAAGTTAAATTTCAATTAGAAACTTTAGAAAAATCATTTAAAGAAAATGGTGCTACATCTTTTGTAAGAGCCCAAGATGATGCTCATGCTCAAGAACTTTGGTATGCTAGAAGAAATGCATCTCCATCAATCACTATTTTTGGTACTAAAAAACTAAATGAAGATATTTCAGTTCCTAGAAGTAAACTGCCAGAAGCATTAACTGCTATTTATGCTATTGGGGATAAATATGGTATTCAAGTTCCATGTTTTGGTCATGCAGGAGATGGAAATATCCATGTAAATGTAATGGTAAAAGATAAAAATGATGAAAAACAGATGGAAGATGGTCATAAAGCTATTGAAGAGATTTTTCAATTAGTTGTTGATATGGGTGGAACTTTAAGTGGAGAGCATGGTATAGGTACTGCTAAAGCTCCATATATGAGTATCGCTTTTAATGATGCAGAGATGGAACTTTTTAGAGCTATAAAAAAAGCATTTGATCCAAATAATATTTTAAACCCTTTTAAAATGGGTCTTTAATATTTTAAAAGACTTAAATCTATGACTAGTATGGATAAGTTAAAAAAAGTTTTTCATTTTTTTAATGATGAGACTCCATACTACGCAGCAAGTTTGAGTTTTTTTACAATATTTTCTATACTACCACTTTTGGCACTTCTTATAGTTGTAGTATCATCTTTACCAGTGTTTGCTCAACATTTAGATTCTATGATGTTATATATATTAGATTTTATAAATCCTACACATTCATTATCTTTAACAAAATCAATACAATCATTTTTAACAAATACAGATAAACTAGGTCACATAGGTATTTTTTATCTATTTTTTGTTTTTACAATGTTTTTTAAAGATTATGAGTATATTATAAATAAAATATATGGTACGCCATCCCGTGCTGTTTTTAAACTATTTTTTATGTATTTAGGATTTTTAATTCTACTTCCTATATTATTTTTATTATTTATACTTATCTCAACAGTTGCAAAGTTTTCATTTTCTATCCATATATTTACTTTTATTTTTATATGGTTAATGTTTATAATACTATTTACACTATCTGCTAATACAAAAGTATCTTTTATAGCTTCTTCAACATCTAGTTTACTTACATTTGCTGTATTAAGTATCACGAAAAGCTTATTTGGATATTATGTCATCTCTAATACTACGTATGCCACAATTTATGGTTCATTTAGTGTTGCATTGTTTTTCTTTTTATGGATATATATCTCATGGAATATATATTTGTACGGAACTAAACTATGCTCAATAATTAATAAAGGTGATTTAAAAGATGATGATTAAATCTATTTTTCTATTTTTATCTATAGGTGTAATTTCACTATTTGGAGCGGATGAAGCCCCTATGATTAACCTTTCAGTTGCTGCAGTTGATGAACCAGCACAATTTGTAAAAACTATAAATATAGCAATTATATTAATGCTATTTGTTTTAGCACCAACTCTTCTTTTAATGGCTACAAGTTTTACAAGACTTATCATTGTATTTGGTCTTTTAAGACAAGCTTTAGGATTACAACAATCCCCTCCAAATCAAGTTATTATTTCACTTAGTTTAATACTTACTTTTTTTATTATGGAACCATATGGAAAAGAAGCTTGGAAAAATGGTATAAAACCATATATGGAAGAGACTATAAACTACGAGGTTGCATTTAGTAGAAGTGTATCACCATTTAAAGAGTTTATGTTAAAAAATACAAGAGAGAAAGATATTGCTCTTTTTTATAGAATTAAAAAAGAGGAAAATCCTAAAAATGTTGAAGATGTACCACTTACTTTACTTATGCCTGCATTTATCGTAAGTGAATTAAGAACAGCATTTGAGATAGGCTTTTTGGTCTTTCTACCATTTTTAGTTATTGATATTATTGTTGCCTCAATCTTAATGAGTCTAGGTATGATGATGCTTCCACCCGTTATGATATCCTTGCCTATTAAACTAATATTTTTTATCATAATTGATGGATGGCATTTACTAATAGGAAATATGGCTCAGTCCTTTAAGTGACGTAAGTTTTAAATTTTAATAATATTGTAGTTATTTTATATATAAACTTCTTTTTGTTTTATTAAACTCTTTAACTTTAAGTATACCTTTTATATTTATGCTATTTTGAGGTATTTTAAATAAATATTTTGTGTAGTTTAAAAGCCCTAGTCTATTAGAAACATCCTCTTTTTTTACGAGTTTTCCTAATCTATTATTCAATAATATTTTTGGTTTATTTTGAGGATAGCCATATACATTAATCATAACTAAAATAGTGTTATCTTTAAATCCTTGATGATTAAATGATGTTTTTCTTTTATCTATAGTATATTCTATTCCAATATTAGCAGAGTGGATATATTCTATATCCCAACAATAAGCTTTATGTACATCACGACCTACCCACCCTTTACATTGAGCGAATAAATTTGATATAATTATTGTTAAAATAAAAAATGTTTTTAATATATTACTTTTGATATTAAGCTCTAGCTAACTCTTTCATCTCATCTAAAAGCATACCATTTTCACCTGCCATTGCATCATCAACCATAGGATACATCATCTGTTCCTCTTTCATATTGTGTTGCTGCATAGTCATCATTAATGTTTCAGAAAGTCCAAAAAAATGGTCTTTATTTTTAGTATCAATATCAGTTCTCATATCAGTTACAAGCTTTCTCATTTGCTCATGTTCCATTAACATAACTGGTGTTGGATTACAGTGTGCAGATGTACTTCTTGCTTCAAAAGCTGGAAACATAACTTTCTCTTCCATATCAAAATGGTAGATTAAATCACTTGCAAATGATTCAAATAACTTCTTGGCTTCACTCCAATTTTCATCGTGAACTGCATTTTCCATATTTGCAAAAGACTCATCACAAGCTCTGTGATCTGCTGACATATACTCTTTTATAACTGACATTTAATTTCCTTCTATTTTTTATATTATATCTATCTAAAACTAAAAAAGGTGTATAATTAAATATACACCTTTTATAAATTAAATTTTCTTATATTAAACTGGTAAAACACGAATATTTTCATCAACCTTTTGTTTTAAAGTTGACTCAATCGCATAAAGTGTACCTGTAGAACCACTTGCACAAGTACCACAAGCACCTAAGTATCTGATATAAATATCATAGTATGGTGTATTTTCTTTAATATCAATAATCTCCATATCTCCACCATCCATAACAAGCATAGGTCTGATATACTCATCAATTACAGTATCTACTGCTTTGATTCTTTGAACAATAGTCATTTTATCAAATGAGTTTGTACCACTTGCTGTTGTTTGGGCAGCTGCTTCTAATCTCTCTTTTTCAAGTTGCTCTTTAACATCAGCTAAAATATCAACTAAATATACATCTTTAGCTTCATGACCACCTGGTCTGATACAAGATTTACAGTAACTACCAGCTTTTGTTGTTTCAATAATCTGCTCAACTGTTTCAAGATGGTTTTCTCTAATTGCATCAACAATATCTTTTCTAGTTTTTCTAGCACACTCACAAACTATATCAGCATCAACAATATCATCTCTACTTATACCTTTATATTGAGCAGCTGCTTCAATAATAACATCATAAGCCATAACAGAACAGTGCATCTTTTGAGGTGGTACAGCTTCTGTATCTGCATCATCTCTTAAAAATGCTTCAACTTCTGTATTTGTAATATGGATAGCATCATCAACTTTTTTTCCAATACAAAGTTCAGCCATAGCATCACTTGATGCAATAGCAGTACCACAACCAAAAGATTTAAACTTAGAATCTATAATTGTATCAGTTGATTCATCAACTAACCAAAAAAGTCTAACCGCATCACCACAAGACTCTGCACCAAAATCAGCTACAATAAGCTTTGCACCCTTAGCATCTGCATCTTCTTGTGTAAGTTCACCCATTGCAACTGGATTGTTCATTCTATCTTGTACTTTTTGACTATATTGTTCCCAAACATTTCCTTGAACTAAATCATTTCTTGCCATAATAT
>JAYEPG010000025.1:0-2944 GCA_034723795.1 Campylobacterota bacterium | reverse complement strand
CCCTTAGCATCTGCATCTTCTTGTGTAAGTTCACCCATTGCAACTGGATTGTTCATTCTATCTTGTACTTTTTGACTATATTGTTCCCAAACATTTCCTTGAACTAAATCATTTCTTGCCATAATATTTCCTTACTTTTTCTTTGTTTATTTATACTTATATCTATTAATGATCTTCAACATATACACTAAAAGCTTCTTGCTTTGCATATGTCATAGAGATATCTCTAATTCTTTCAACTGCATATTTAACTTTAGCAATAACATAATCAACCTCTTCTTCAGTTGTAAACTTACTAAGTGCAAACATAACTGTTGTATTTGCTATCTCTGTTACTTCACCAAGAGCTTCAACAACTGCTGAACCTTCTAAATCTTCACTAGAACAACTAGAACCTGTAGATATATAAATACCATTTTCATTCATATCCCATAACATAGATTCACCCTCTACCCCTCTAAACGACATTGCTACAAGATTCTTAAGTCTTTTTACTCTAGGTACATAAGATTTTGTATCTGGTATAGTTAAAAGTGCATCTTCAAGTCTATCTCTTAGTGCTTGTGTTGTATGATCTAAAAATGATAAGTTTATATTTGCTAATTCAACTGCTGTTGCCATGCCGGCAACACCATTGTTGTATAAACTACCTGCTCTTTTTCCACCCATAACATTTTTACTTCCATGAATAAGTGTTGTAAATGGAGCTCCACCTTTTATAAACATTCCACCAATACCTTTTGGTCCATGAAACTTATGAGCTGAGAATGTAAAGTAATCTACACCTAAATCAGCTAAATCAACTTTCATTTTACCAATAGCTTGTGCACCATCACTATGAAATAAAACATCATGTTTCTTTGCAATTGCAGAGATAGCTTTTATATCTTGTATAGCACCAGTTTCATTAGAAGCCATAAGTACTGATATAAGACAAGTTGTTGGCTTAATAGCAGCTTCTATGTCGCTTACTTTTACTAAACCATTTGCATCAGTACCTACATAAGTTACATCCATACCTAAATCTTTACAATATTTAAGTGGTGATTTTATACTTGAATGCTCAGCAACAGTAGAGATAATATGATTTTTCTCATCACCTTTTAAAAACTTATCTAAAAATGTTTTTAAAATAGCATTATTTCCCTCTGTAGTTGAAGATGTGATAATAATATCATCATCATCTGTAGCACCTAATCCATCATATAACTTATCTAAAGAATCATTTAACAATGCTCTTGTATCTATACCTTTGTTGTAAATTACATTTACATTTCCAAAAGTTTTGATAGTATCTATATATACCTCTTCTACTTTTGGATCAACTTGTGTTGTTGAATTATTATCTAAATATACTTCCATAGTTATCACCTATTGTTATCTTTCTTTTTATATATTTTGTATGTTAACTTAATTAAGATAAAAAGAGTCTTATTTGAAAAAGGTAGTTAAATTTTTAGAGTATTTGGTAATGTATGTTATAATCAAATTCTAAATAAATTATTATAAAGAAGAAAATTGTTACGACATATATTTACAAACAGTGCTGGTATATTAGTATCACGAATACTTGGGTTTTTAAGAGACTTATTAACAGCTTCAGTTCTTGGTGCAAATGTTTATAGTGATATATTTTTTGTTGCATTTAAACTACCAAACTTATTTAGACGCATATTTGCAGAGGGTGCTTTTACACAAGTTTTTATTCCTGCATACGCAAAGAACAACCATAAAGTTAAATTTAGTACCATTATATTTTTACAATTCTTAGCTTTTATTGTTTTTCTAAGTATTATTGTAACTCTTTTTGCATCACTTATAACCAAAGTTATTGCTGTGGGGTTTGACCAATCTACTATAGAATTAGCTTCTCCACTTGTTGCTATTTGTTTTTATTACTTACCTTTAATATTTATTGTTACTTTTTTAGCAGCCCTACTTCAGTATAAACATCACTTTGCAACAACTGCTTTTAGTACAGCACTATTAAATATATCACTTATTGGTTCACTTCTTATTAGTATGAATATGGAAAAATATGATATTGTTTTTTACATGAGCTGGGGTGTTGTGTTTGGAGGATTACTTCAAGTAGCAGTTCATCTAATAGCAATTAAAAAACTAAAAATTAAATTCTTTTCTTTCCAATTTTTAAATACAAATATTAAAAAGAAAAAAAGAAATTTTAAACAATCAAAATTTTATAAACAGTTTTATCCAGCAGTATTTGGTAGTAGTTCTGCTCATATTGCTGCATTTTTAGATACTTGGTTGGCAAGTTTTCTAGTAACAGGAAGTATCAGTTATCTTTACTATGCAAATAGAGTTTTTCAACTTCCACTTGCACTTTTTGCAATAGCAACTTCTGTAGCCCTATTTCCTACAATTGCAAGAGCTATTAAAAATAAAGATGAACAAAAAGCATTAAAATACCTACAAAAAGCTTTTTTTGTACTTTTAGGTCTTTTAGGGACTGCCACAATCATAGGTATTATTTTTGACTCATTTATAGTTTCACTTTTATTTGAGAGAGGTGCATTTACAGCATCTGATACTAAGCAAACATCCTTAGTACTTACAATGTATTTAGTAGGATTACTTCCATTTGGAATAGCAAAAATATTTTCTTTATGGTTATACTCACATGAAAGACAAGGCTTAGCTGCAAAAATAACAATGAAATCTCTAGGATGGAATATAATTTTATCACTGATATTAATACTACCATATGGTACAATTGGGCTAGCCCTTGCTAGTAGTTTGAGTGGCTTTATTTTGCTTCATTTGACTTTAAAAGAGTTTGGATATAATAGATTTTTACTAATATTACAAAATAAATATTAGCAAATAATAGAGAAGTGTCCGAGTGGTCGAAAGTGCTTCGTTGGAAGCGAAGTTTAGTTAAAGCTAACGAGGGTTCGAATCCCTTCTTCTCTGCCATAAA
>JAYEPG010000024.1:0-3565 GCA_034723795.1 Campylobacterota bacterium | reverse complement strand
AATTGCAGTTGGTACAAATTTTAAAGATTCTTGTCTCATTAGTTCACCAAAACCTGGCATCATTCTATCACAAACTTCTTCGGTAGCTTCAGGAGTAACATCTCTTTTAGCAGGTCCAGTTCCACCAGTAGTTACAACTAAACAACAATCATCATTATCAACCATATCTTTCATAGTTTGTTCTATAATATCTTGCTCATCAGGTATCACTTTATACACCTCTTCCCAAGGTGATGTTAAATAATCATTTAAAGTATCAATTATAGCTTTTCCACTTATATCTTCATAAACACCTGCACTAGCTCTATCACTTACTGTTATAATTCCTATTTTTGCTTTACTCATTTTTTACCTTTTTACAATATATGGTTTTTATTTTTTATAAAATAAACTTCACTATGGTTTACAAAAAACTCTAAAGCTTTTTGAGTATCTACAATTTTGTCATTTTCCCCTAAATATACCTCTATTTTAGTTCCATTATCTACTAATAGTTGTAATTTATTTTGATCCCATTTATAGTTTAATAACTCTTCAAGTTCCTCGTATTTTCCCTCTTTAAAATATTTTTCACTTTGAACCTTATCAAATCCACTATTTTTTAAAAAGTTATCACAATATGTTTTACTATCTTTTTTAAAGTACATCAACTGCATTCTTTTATATTTTTTATCTTTATCATTAAAAAATGATGGGGAAAATAGTTGCACCAAATCTATTCTTATATCCATAGCAGAACTACCCAATGCAAACTCTAAAGCTTGAATAGCACCATAACTAAAACCACTTAAAGTATAATCATTTTCTATCATATACTCTTTAAGTAGTTCACTCTCATTTTCTAAACAAAATCCATTAAAATACAACTACTTCATCCTTTAATAATATACTTTTTATTTTATTTATATCTTCTATATTTGCTAAAATTTCACTTTTTAAATTATCTTTTATTTTTACAATTATACTATTTGAATCATTTTCCATTTTATAATCATCAATCATTTTAGTAGCTAGTTCATACGCTTTTTTAAGTTCTTGCTCAAATACAACAGATGGTTCATTTTTTATAACCTCTAAGGTTACAGTACCTGAGAGATATTTTTTTATTTGATTTTCAAGTTGTGTTTTTGATGGGTATATTAAATCCTCTTCCATTACGCCACTATCTAAAAGGTTTACTTTTGATTTTGTTATAAATGCTTTTCCAGCTTGGTAAGTTGCCAAAACATCTTTTTGATCTTCATTAATTAAAGTTGTCTGTTTTTTTCCAAACTCTATTTTTTGTTTTGAAAATTCAATATCAACATCTAACAAACTAGTTCCATCTCTTTTTATCATATGAAGTAATGATTCATTTACCAATGCAGCTAATGCAGAACTACTAAAACCACTTGTATCTAAAGCCAACTTATCAATATCTATATTTGAATTTTTATCTTTTAAATATAGTTTTAAAATATCATATCTATCTTGTACACTTGGCAAACTTAAAAATACTCTTCTATCAAATCTTCCAGCACGCAATAAAGCTTCATCTAAAACTTCTATTTTATTAGTTGCGGCAATTACCATTACACCACTATTAGAATCAAAACCATCCATTTGTGTAAGTAGTTCATTTAAAGTAGCTTCTCTCTCATCGTTTCCACCAACCCCTCTTGACTTTCCTACTGCATCAATCTCATCTATAAATATAATTGATGGAGCTTGTGATTTTGCAACTGTAAATAGCTCACGTACCCTTTTTGCTCCCATACCAACATATATATGTACAAAACTTGCACCACTTTGATAAAAAAATGGTACATCCGCCTCCCCAGCAACTGCTCGTGCTATCAATGTTTTTCCAACTCCTGGAGGACCAACTAATAAAACACCTTTAGGTAAAGATACTCCATATTTTTGATATTTTTTTGGATTATTTAAAAAGTCTACAACCTCTTCAAGTTCTGCTTTTACATCTTTTATACCAGCTACATCTTTAAATGTGACATTAGAGTTTGATGATTCAATTAAGCAATGTGTAGTTTCTGTTTGAACCGATTCTTTTATATTTGAAGTATCATCTTGTGATACATTGTTTAGTTCCTCTTGAAACTTATTTTTTGGTACCATTGCTCTTATTTTATCTTTATATTTTTGCAAACCAAAAGTTAACATTAAAAGTACAAATAAAAACCCTATCCCGACATAATAACCATCACCTTGGATTACAGTATCACTTTTTATTATTGTATAAATAAATAAACCTATAAGAACTATTGCTGATAGACTCATCATTCTTAAGTTTTTATCTATATTTGTTTGGTCGTTATTTTTTTTATTTTTATCTTTCACTTTAAAATTCTGAAACATTTTTCTTTTCCTTTACATCATAATCAACAACTTGTATCCAATCCCCTGTTAGATCTGTATCACTTTTTATTTCACAAGGGTTAAAAAACTGATCATATCCAGTATAAATATTATCTTTTACAGATTCTATTAATATATCCAATGGTTGTTTTTGAGTTCTGAATATTATATTTTTCTCTTTTATTTTAGTTTCTAACTCTTTTAATCTTTGTTTTGCGATATTTCCATCTACTTGGTTTGGCATAGTAGCACTTGGTGTCCCATCTCTTTTTGAGTATGTAAAACTATGTATATGAGTAAGTGGAAATCTATCAAGGTTCTCCATAGCATCTTTCCAATACTTATCAGTTTCACCTGGATGACCAACAATAAAGTCAGTGCCTATTGCATACCCTTTTGATGATAATAGCTCAAACAACTCTAAATCACTTTTAACTTTATTTCTTCTATTCATTATATTTAACATCTCTTTTGATGTATGTTGCAGTGCTATATGAAGATGTTTACCCATCCATGGCTCATCTAAAATCTCTTTAAATTCATCAGTTATTTGAATAGGTTCAACACTACCTAATCGTATTCTTCTTACACCTCTTATCATAGATATTTTTTTAATAAGTTGAGCTAATTTATCTTTTTTATTTACTACACCATGCTCTTTTCCATAAGACCCAACATTTATTCCAGTTAAAATAAATTCACCAAATCCATTTATTGCAAGTGTTGTAATTTGTTGTAATATTTTATGCTCATCATAACTTCTTGAATTACCTCTAACATAAGGGATAATACAATAGCTACATCTAAAATCACACCCCTCTTGAATCTTAACAAATGCCCTACTTTTTCCTATCATCTTATCGATAATAGTATCATCAATATGTTCAAGATCACCAGCTTTAAAAAATCTTGTATCATCTTTTAAAAGTGTGTTTATATTTTCTTTTTCACTATGTCCAAAAAGAGCATCAATTTTTTTGTTTTCAAAAAGATTTTCACCTTTTGTCCATACACCACAACCAGTAAAAATAACTCTGGGTTTTAGTGGTAATTTTTTTAAAGAGTTTATATAACTTCTTGCAGTACTATCAGCACTATTTGTAACTGTACATGAATTTATTACTACAATTGAAGCTTCTTTTTCATCCATAGTTATTTCAAAATCTTTTAGTTTATTCATCATAACCTGAGTATCAAAAACATTTGTTCT
>JAYEPG010000023.1:0-3576 GCA_034723795.1 Campylobacterota bacterium | reverse complement strand
GCTAAAACAGAGATTTATGAAGAAAATAATAGTTTAATATATAAACAAAAACTTTTAAAAACTACAAAAATAAGAAAGTTGAAAAAAGAAGATTTTCTGATTGTCGCAAATGCTTTAGATTATTTAGAAAGAAGAAGATTTATTCATGGGGACTTGAATAAAAAGAATATTATTTATACCTATGATGGATTTAAAATTATTGATTTTGAGCCTTCATTGTATCAAATTAAAAATGGAGTTAAGCAATTAATGATAACAATACCTTATGCTGTAAAATCAGATTTAGATAGTCAAAACCCAACAATACTAACTGATAAAATTGGCTTTATCTATTTTGTACTGAGAGTAACAAAGCAAATGAAATCCATTGATGTTGTAAGACTGAGTAAGAGTTTGAATCATGAAAGTTATTTAAACATAAAATTAAATAAGATAAGTAAAATGTCTTATAAAAAATTAGTAGAAAGGTTTTTTAATTTTAAAAGTATTTAGATTTAGTATTTTTAAAATTGAATGACAAAAAAGGATAGATGTGAAATCAAAGATAAACTACTGTATGCTACTATGCAACCCAAACAAATGGTTTGGAGATAAAAGTGTGAAAAATGCAGAAGTTAATGGTATATTGCATGACTTAGTTGAGTTTGATTGGACTACTGGACGAAACTCTTTTGTAGATATAAAAGAAGGTGATTTAGGTATCATAAAAGTTGGTAATGACCATAGAAGTAAAGCTTGTAGAACCATAGGAAATGATACTGTTGATAAATTAGATGCTGGTATATATGCTATAGTTGAATTTATCAATAAAGATAATGGTAAAGTATTAAATATGGATGACAATGGTACTCCAAGAGTTCACTTTAAAGTTGTAAGAAACCTATACAAAGAAAATAATATTATTGATAAAGAGAATACCCAAAGATTATTGCAGGGTGACTTTAAATCATTTAGTAGCAAGAAAATATCGGAAGATATATTTTTAAGTATTGATGCATTTATAAATAAGAAAAATTAAGTGAAAAAATACTTAACTCTTCTCCTTACAATTGTAGTTATGATTCTCTTTTGGGATGATATATCTTCACTGCCTGTATTTCAACCAGTCTTACAATAATAGCCAAAGGTAATTTATGGATAACAAAGAACAAATATTTAACAAAAAGTTTTTAAACTTTTTTACACAAAAAGAGATGGAAGATATAGTTGGTGATTCAACGGCTATTAGTGATAACTCTATTGTGGTTGATACTAAAAACTATTTTTTTGAATTAAGTGTGAGTGATAAAAATATAGAGATATTTTGCTATGCAGATGAAAAAGAGAGATATATAGACAAAGATGAATTTATGACACTATATAAAAGTAGCACTACTCAAAATATGAAACATATCTGTATAGAAGGGAGATAAATAATATGGGATATAACCTAAAAGACAAACTAGTAATAGGTGTAAGTTCAAGAGCATTATTTGACCTTGAAGAGGAAAATAAAATATTTGAACAGAATGGTCTTGATGAGTATTATAAATACCAACTTGAAAATGAGAATGAGCCTTTAAATAAAGGTACGGGATATAGACTTATTACAAATCTTCTTAAAATAAACCAGCACTTTAAAGATGAAGAAAAACAAGTAGAAGTGATAATATTATCAAAAAATAATGCAGGTACAAGTTTGCGAATAACAAATGCTATCAATGAACATAAACTTGATATAGTAAGGTCTGCATGGACAAGTGGAAATGATATATCAAGCTACCTAAAAGCTTTTAAAGTTGATCTATTTTTAAGTGCATCAGATGATGATGTAATAAATGCTATTCAAAATGGAATCGCATCAGCTAAAATACTACCATCTACTGATGAAGTTCACAATAGTCTAGGCGACCAAGTAAGAATAGCCTTTGATGGAGATGCTGTATTGTTTAGTGAAGAATCAGAGCTTGTATATAAAAAAGATGGATTAGATGCTTTTATTAAACATGAACAAGACAACAAGGATAATCCACTAGAAAAAGGTGTATTTGCTAAACTACTTTTAACTATTGCGAATATTCAAGATAAATTTAAAGACTCACCATCTACACCCACTCCTATAAGAACAGCACTAGTAACAGCAAGGTCAGCACCAACTCATGAAAGAGTTATAAAAACTCTAAATGTATGGGGTGTAAGGATAGATGAAGCATTTTTCTTAGGTGGAAGTGATAAGTATGAGATACTTGAAGCTTTTGGTGCAGATATATTTTTTGATGACCAAGATGTACATTTGGAAAAATCAGTTAGTGTTGTTCCGTCTGCAAAGGTTATACATCAAAGTATTGAAGAGTTTAAAAAATAACATGGCATATAAACACGACTACGATAAAATTTTAACAAGACTTACAACTATTTTAAAAAGATTAAATGATGGTGAAGCTTTAAGTATCAAAGATTTAGCAGAAGAATTTAATGTAAGTACTAGAACAATACAAAGAGATTTTAATGAACGACTAATATCATTTCCAATTACGCAAATCAATAAAAAATGGCAAATGGAAGATGGTTTTAAAATAGAAAAATCAGCAGATGTGGAAGATAGTGTCGTATTGGATATTATTGAAAAAATCACAGAGGGTATTGGTGGTAAATTTGCTACAAAATCAAATAAGCTTTTAGGTAAAATTAAAAATAAAGAATATAATCCAATTTATACTAAACTTAATATTGAAGATATAAGTGATAAATTAAAAGAGATACAATTATTAGAAAGTGCTATAAAAGAAAAGAAAATTGTATCGTGTAATTATAAGCTAGCTGATAAAGTGTATGACTTGTCTTTGAAGCCATTGAAAATCGCTAATTATGAAGGTTTTTGGTATCTTATATCTCTTGATAGTAGAAATGATAGATTAAAGAAATACTATTTAAAAGATATTACAAATATAAAAGTGACTGATGATATTTTTATTACTGATACAAAGCTTGATAGATTATTAGAAAAGTCTATCTCTGTTTGGTTCCAGAAAGATGTAGAACCTTTTGCAGTAAAATTATTTGCAAATGAGATAGCTACTAAGTTTTTTAAAAGAAGACCAATTCCAACTCAAAGTATAGAATCTTTAAGTGAAGATGGTACTATGGAATTTATAGTCAAAATTACTCATGAGATGGAGATATTGCCTATAGTTAAATATTGGATACCACATTTACAAGTTATAGAGCCTAGTTGGATAAGAGATATTATAAAAGATGATTTAGAAAAATATTTAAGTGAATTAAAGAACATCTAAATTATGCTACAATCATAAATAAAATAAAACAAGGAAAAACAACATGAACAAATCAGAATTAATAGAAGCAATGGCAGAGAAATCAGGACTTACAAAAAAAGATACAGCTTTAGCATTGGATGCATTTACTCAAACAGTTACAGAAACATTATCTAAAAAAGATACAGTAGCACTTAGGGTATAAATCCATAAAGGTAGATTTTTGCCCATATAAACTTAAAGAATTCTAAGAATATTATTTATATTTTCCAATCCCTTCTCGAAATCTACCTTAAATTGCCTCTCTTCAAGCACTCCTCAT
>JAYEPG010000022.1:0-3580 GCA_034723795.1 Campylobacterota bacterium | reverse complement strand
GTTAGATTTTGATTTAGAAGATGTAGAGATGCTTATGGAAGTTTTTTTAGAGAGTGCAAAAGAAAATATTGATTTATTAAAAGTTGCAGTAGAATCAAATAATTTAGATGATATATATCATATATCACATGCAATAAAAGGCAGTTCTGCAAATTTAACTTTAATGGATATATCAAATATAGCTAAAGATATGGAACATAACTCTAGAGAAAAAAACTCTATAAATTATATAGATAAGTATACAGAATTAAAAAGTTTAATTAATAGTATAGAAGCTTAGAAAAATATAAAAGAAAATATAAATGATTCCAAAGATATTAATAGTTGATGATTTAAAAGATAATAGGTTGATGATAAAATTAACTTTGAAAAAAGCTGGAGAATATCAGTTTTTTGAAGCATTTAATGGTAAGGATGGTATTGATATAGCTTTAAAAGAGCTGCCTCATATTATACTTATGGATGCTATGATGCCTGTTATGGATGGGTTTGAAGCTATTTCAATTCTGCGAAAAAATAAACTTACTAAAAAAATACCTATTTTAATGGTTAGTGCTTTAGATAATAAAAATGAGAAAGTAAAAGCCCTAAAATCAGGCATAAGTGATTTTATATCTAAACCTTTTGATAAAACAGAACTAATTATTAGAGTTAATTCTATGGTAAATTTATATATTGAATTTTTGGAAAAACAAAAGGAACTTGAAGATATAAATTCTCATTTAGAAGAGAAAGTAAAAGAGAAACTTGATAGAAGATTACACGAAGTTAAATTAGCTTCAATTGGTGAGATGGCAGCAGGAATCACCCATGAACTAAATACACCAGTTACATATATGAAATCAAATATTGAGTTATTATCATATGATATTGAAGATATAAAAGATAATGATAACATTAAAAAATCTATGGAAAAAACTTTGAAAATATTAAATAATGGTATACAAAGACTTCGTGGTATTATAGATACTACAAGAGAAATATCAAAAAAAGGTAAAAATAGGTTTGATGATGAAAATATATATTCAACTTTAATATTCTCTACAAGGATGATATATAATAGAGCAAAACATCTTATGCCAATATATATAAATGAGAAACTTTTTACTTTGGAAACTGCTGAAGATGATGAAGTATTTAGTTCAAATATTATAAAAGAAAAGATAGAACAAGTTTGGATAATTATATTAAACAATGCTTGTGATGAATTTGAAAAAAGTAAAAAAGAGTTTAGAAATAGAAAAATAGATATAAATATAACACAAAAAAATGATAAAACTATTATTAAATTTAAAGACAATGCAGGCGATGGAATACCAAATAATATATTGCCAAAAATATTTGAACCATTTGCTAGTACAAAAATCAACGAAGGTATGGGGATTGGTTTAAATATTGCAAAACAAATAATAGAGCAACACAATGGAAAAATAGAAGCATACAATGAAGATAATTGTGCAGTTTTTGAAGTGGAGATATAGTGGTTAACAATACAGATATAGACTTAAGATCAAATACAGTTTATAGCCATAAAGATTGTGGAGAAAAAAAATATAATATTTTAATGGTTGATGATAGTAAAACATTTAATCAAAAAATTACAGATGCCCTAAATAAACTAGGACATAATGTAACACAAAGTTATACTTTAAAAGATACAGAAAATTTTCTTGAAAAAGAGCAATATGATTTTATTTTACTTGATTTAATCTTGCCTGATGGTGAGTGTGATGAACTTATTGATATGATGAGTGATGAGTTAAGAGCTAAAGTTATAGTTTTAAGTGGAGATACAGACAACCAAAGAAGAAGCCATATATTTGAATCTGGAATATTAGATTACTTTTCAAAATCAAACCCAACACATAAAATAATAGAGGATATTAAAACTCTTTTATGTAATATAGAAAAAAATTCAAATATAAATATTTTACTTGTAGATGATTCTTCATTTATGAGACGTATGCTAAAGGGAATTTTAGTACCTAAAAAATTTAATATCTATGAAGCAAAAGATGCAATTAACGGTCTTGAAGTTTTAGAAACTCAAGAGATACATCTTGTTCTTTTAGATTATGAGATGCCAGGTATGGATGGTATTGAGATGATTGAGAAAATAAAAAGAGATATTAGATTTTTAGAACTTCCTATTATTATGTTATCTGGAAACGACACAAAAGATATAATTGCACGTGCTTTAAAAAATGGAGCAAGTGATTTTTTAAAAAAACCATTTGCAGTTGAAGAGTTACTTTTAAAATGTGACTTACAAGTAAAAGATTATATAAATGTTCAAAGAATAAAAGCAAAAGAGCAAGAACTTGAACTTGCTTTGTCAAAAACAAAAGAAGCAGAACAACATAAAGCGATGTTTTTAGCAAATATGTCACATGAGATAAGAACACCTTTAAATGCAATTTTAGGTTTTGTTGATATTTTAACAGATGAAGAGATAGATGAAAAAAAACAGCAATATTTACAAACTGTTCAAAACTCTGGAGATCTTCTTTTAAACCTAATAAATGATATTTTAGATTTTTCCAAAATAGAGAGTGGAAAATTAGATATAAATAAAGAGGTTTTTTCTATAGATGAACTATATCAAATTATTATATCTTTATACTCCCCTTCAATAAAAGAGAAAGGTTTAAATCTAAAAACAATAATTGACCATAATCTCCCAAAATACTTTTATAGTGACTATTTAAGAATAAAACAGATATTTACAAACTTAATTGGGAATGCAATAAAATTTACCCCAAAAGGTGGAGATATAATATTTGAAATTTCTTTATGCCAGGATAAGCAAAATATAGAATTTAGTATCTCAGATACTGGCATAGGGATAGATTCTTCAAATCATCAAAAAGTTTTTGAACTATTTTCACAAGCAGAGTCAACAACAACAAAAAAGTTTGGGGGAACTGGTCTTGGGCTTAGTATTTGTTCAAAACTTGTTAATCTTTTAGACGGTGATATTGGTGTTGTTAGTGAATTGGGTAAAGGTAGTAAGTTTTATTTTACTTTACCAATTGTAGATTTTGATGAAAATAAAGTTGTTCTTCATGAAAAGAAAGTGAAAGAAAAAATCAAAAAGATAACATCAAAGTTTGATAATCATATTCTTTTAGTTGAGGATAATAAAACAAACCAACAATTTATGTCTATTTTACTTAAGAAATATGGTCTTACTTTTGATATAGCTAATGATGGTTTAGAAGCTATAGAATTATTTAAAACAAATGAGTATGATTTGATTTTGATGGATGAAAATATGCCAAATATGAATGGAACTGAAGCTACAAAAAACATAAGAAGTTTACAAAGGGAACAAAACTTAAAATATACGCCAATAGTAGCCTTAACAGCAAATGCGATAAAAGGTGATGCTCAAAGGTTTTTAGATGTAGGTATGGATGACTATCTTAGTAAACCTGTAAATAAAGAGCGTTTAGCAGAGGTTTTAGCAAAGTATTTAGATAAAGATAAAGTTTTTGATATAGTAAATGACCAAAAACCTAAAAGTGAAGTTCCAGAGATTTTTACAAAAAACACTTTAAAAGCATTAAGTGCAATAGAT
>JAYEPG010000021.1:0-3586 GCA_034723795.1 Campylobacterota bacterium | reverse complement strand
TTTATGGTAGAATTAAATATATGTGTGGCATGGAATTATCTAAAATATTACAAACTATAGATATCAAAAAATCTAAGCTGGATACACTTAGACCATTATCAGAAGAACCAATATGCATTTTTTACATATTGCTTTTTTCATCAACCTCATTATCCTTGAAGATATTGAGCTATGATGGTATATCAATCAGCCTTACTATCTACTATTCTTAAATGTTGCACTTTAAGTGTGAATTGGCGTATCTCTTAAAACAATCTACTTCTCTAAAAACTTTTGAATATCACTACTTACTTCTTCTATTGATTTTTTTGCATCAATTACAATAAAGTCTATTTTTGTTTCACTCATATTATTTATCATCTCTATTGTCTCTATCATTCTTGTTTGAATATCTAAAAGATATTGACTACCTCTTTTTTCTATACTATCTTGCTCTTTTTGTGAAAGCCTATTTTCTAACTCCTCTTTAGATAATTCTAATATAACTATCTTATCAGGAAAAGCTCCATTTAATGCCATAATATTTAAAGATATTGCAATCTCTAATGGTGCAGACTTAGCATAAGCAATTCCACTTAAAAACCCTCTATCGCTTATTACTATGTTATCTTTATTTGGTTTAACAACCTCATAGCTATGTTCAGCTCTGTCTGCTAAAAAAAGAAACATCTCTGCTACTTTTGACTTTGCTTCACCATTTAGAACCATCTGACGAAGTTTTACACCTAAATCTGTCCCACCTGGTTCTTTTGTAAAAATTGCCTCTGGGTAGTTTTGTTTTAATATATCTAACTGTGTTGATTTACCTGCTGTATCTATACCTTCTATTATTACGTACATTATTTACTCTCCTTATCTTTTCTAATTTTATTTATCTCTTTATAAACTCTCTTTGGAACAAGATGATTAAACTCCCCATCAAACCTAATAAGCTCTCTTACAATCGATGAACTTACAAATGCATTTTCTAAAGTTGGCATTAAAAATACTGAATCTATTTTATCATCAAGAGAACTATTTGCATAAGACATTTGAAGTTCATATTCAAAATCCGTGGTAGTTCTTAAACCCCTAATAACACTATACACATTTTCCTCTTTTGCAAACTCAACTAATAAATTACTAAAAGGCTTAACTAAAACACCATCTAACCCTTTTGTAGCCTTTTGTATAAGTTTTATTCTACTATTAATATTAAACATTGGTTGTTTTGCACTAGAATTGGCAACTGCTATTATCACTTCATCGTAAACTTTTAAACCCCTTTTTAATATATCCATATGTCCATTTGTTATAGGATCAAATGTTCCACTATAAATTGCTCTTTTTTTTATACTTTTTTTCAACTATCTTCTCCCCATCTTTTAAATAAATCATGTTCAATATCTAATAAATCAAACCATTTACCAATAATAAAATTTTCCATATCATCTAACGTTTGCTGTTTACTATAATAACCTATAACAGGAGGTGCAACACAAACTCCCAAAGTTGATAGTTTTGTCATATTTTCTAACTGTATAGTATTGTATGGCATCTCTCTTGGTGCAATTACAATATTTCGTTTCTCT
This sequence comes from Campylobacterota bacterium, assembly GCA_034723795.1. GTDB lineage: Bacteria > Campylobacterota > Campylobacteria > Campylobacterales > Arcobacteraceae > JAIOSF01. Next base: position 2,015 of record JAYEPG010000021.1, on the reverse strand, counting down.
TTTAACATTACCCCAAAAACTCTTGTAATAAGTGTATCCGATATACCTGTTGTACATTTAGCAAGAGTATTCATACTACATGGAACTATTATAAATCCATCAGTTTTAAAAGAACCAGAAGATATACAAGCTGCCATATCATTATCATCTAAATATGTTATATTTTTTAATTTTTCAAAATCTTTACCAACTTCATGTTTCAATGTCTCTTTTGCACTATTTGAAATAATTGCAAATACATCTATATTATGGGGTAGTAGCTGTAATAGTTTTAAGCCTAGTTGAACACCAGAAGCACCAGTGATACCAACAACAATTCTTTTCCTATTTTCACCAACGTTTACCAAAATATTTTACCTTTAAATTTAATAGATTTTGATTTTATCTAAAAAGCACTTTTGAACAAATTTCTATATTTAACTCTTCAATTCTTAATATTAGTTTAAGTAAATATAGTGTAACATTCTGTATAAGTTTTAAAATAAATACAATTATATTGTATTATTATTAGAATTAGATTTATACAAAATATATAAGGATATTAATTATGGATAAAGTAGTAAGTTTTATTAGAGTAAATAAAAATAATGATGAATATACAGATGCACAGGCTTTAGGGATAGCTTCTTACCTTAAAACAAATAATTTACAACTTGATAAAAATATTGAAGTTGAAGTAAATGTTCCAAATGAAGAGGCAAACATATTTGCTATTTTAGAAACATGTAAAGATGGTTGTATAGTTGTTGTTTATGATATTAATGTATTTGGAAGAACAACTGCATCTATTTTAGATAATATAAAATATCTACTAGACCATGGAGTAGGAATAATAAGCGTTAAACAAAACCTTGATTTTGTGGGTAAAGATGACATGCTAACAAAAATGATTTTAGGTGTTATAAGTATGACTATAGATTTAGAAAAAGAGCTTATGAGTTTACGAACTAAAGAGGCTTTAACTGCAAAAAAACTTGATGGTGTATCTTTAGGTAAACCAAAAGGTACAATTCAAAAGTCAAAGTTTGATCTTCAAAGAGATAAAATAGAGGAGCTATTATCTGTAGGCTTAAGTGTTCGTAAAATAGCTAAAGTACTAGGATATAACAACCATATAGGTTTAAATAACTATGTTAAAAAAAGAAATATAAGAGAAGATGTTTTTGCAGATTCGCAACTAGCTAGCTAAGTTTAGTTTATATACAAAGTGGTTCTACAGGTTTATTTGTAGAATCCAAATTTAAAGCCTTTATCTGTGTCATATTTCTGTAAGTTAAAGTCTTTATATACCCTTACACAAAACGGAATTTTATTTTCATACCCTTCTACAGCTAACTTTCTAGCACGACCTAGATTTACAAATACCCCTTTGCCTGTTGCATACATCAAAGCAAGATTACAACTTGCTGGTTTGTATCCACCTTTAAAATAAGATTGTTCAAACCACTTTATAGCTAGTTTATAATCTTTTTCTACACCTAAACCATACAATAGATACTGACCTACTTTATTTTGAGCTTTAGCATATCTATTTTGTGCCATCTCTAAAAATATGTTATATGCTTTAGTATAACTATGAGATTTATATTGTTTTAGTCCATAGATAATAGCACTATTGTATTTTGCTTTTTTATGATCATAAGCTGAAGCTTTTTTAAAATACTCCATAGCTTTATTTATATCCCTTTTAACACCTTTACCATTATAATAAATAGTTCCAAGTTTAAAAGTCGCTTCATCATCACCTGATCGTGAAGCATCTTTATATAGTTTAATAGCAGTTTTTAAATCACCTTCTTTATATGCACTATTTGCATCATCTAAAGTTGTGGCAAATGTTACAAAAACAAGTAAAATAATAAGTAAAAATATTTTTATCATTTTTATCCTTTTTTAATAAATTATTAATAAACATTTTACTCAAATTTGGATTAAAATTAGTTATTCACATTATAAATTATTTATGTTGGCAAACCCTTTTAAATAAGGCTATTTGAGATATATTTATTCACAAA
>JAYEPG010000020.1:0-3609 GCA_034723795.1 Campylobacterota bacterium | reverse complement strand
AGATAAGAGTTGAGGGGCATACATCAAATGGTTGGGGTAAAACAAAACAAAAACAATCATATTTACACAATATGGATCTATCTCAAAGAAGAGCAAGTAATGTTTTAGCATACTGTTATAATATTACCAATAATATATTAGATACAAATTTAAAATGGTTGCAGTCAAACTTAAGAGCAAATGGAATGAGTTTTTCAAAGTTACTTTATAAAGATGATGGAAAAGTACAGGACAAAACTAGATCTAGAAGAGTTGAGTTTAGAGTTGTTACAAAAGAGCATATAAAAAATATATAGACAATATATGTCTATATTATCTAATACAATACTTTTATAAATTAACATTAAAGGAATATAATATTGAAAGTAAGGAAGACACTATTAAACACTGGTCAACCAAGTGCAACAACACCTAAAAAACAAATATCCAGCGAGTTAAATGATTATTTAGAAAATTACACTAATGATAATTTCAGGCATAATGGTCAAGACAAATATGAAACGAAGGGTTCAGGTCTACTAGATCATCAAAACTTCTTTAGGTTTGAAACATCACCAGATGATTATGTTTCAAATATATATAATGATATGGAGCTTATAGAAGAGATAAAATATATGCTCAATGATTACAATAGTTACGATATTTTAGAAAGTTTTGAAAAACTTATAGAAGAAGATAAAATAAATTTTGGTACACACAATGATAGCTCACTAGGCTTTTTAGCATATAATAGAGATGATGTAGAAAATTCAGAGATATTTATAACTACAGATCGATCACTATTAGGAGTTGTAACAACTGTAGTTCATGAGATAACACACTATACAGACCTAAATGGTATTGCAAATCAAACTGTACAAAATACAACTGGCTATGACTTAGATGTAAATGCTTTTTCAAGATCGTATCAGTTTTTAAAAGATAAAAGTTTTATAGATGATAAGCCATATCAAGATCTATCAAGACTTGAAAAAAACATTTACGAGCTAGCGTATGAGGTGAAAAATAGCAAAAAAGAAAATATTTCACAAAAAAACATATGATAGAGGCTTTAACAGGTTTAGGATATGAAAGAGATGAACTTTTAAGCAGTAAAATTATATCAAATAAAGAAATAGAGCTAATCAAACAAGTTGTATCTTTTGATCAACTAGATGCATTGGTTTTAAAAAATAAATTAGAAAATAAATAAAATGAGCGTAGTAAATAAAAAAGATATTTTAGACCTGCTTGCAGTTGCCAAAGTTGATAGTATAAAAGCATTATCATTTTTTCACAAGTGTAGTAATAAGTTTTATTATCCACCAGAAGTTATTATTGAAGTGATAAATTTAATAAAAAAAGATTCCCTTAAAGAATCCTTGATAATTATCAAGGATTTTCAAGATCATGAGACAAAACAAAATGCTTTATTCAATTTAGCACTTCATGTCCAAACTTATAACCTTAGTTTTGCACTGCAAATTGCAAATCTATGTGTACCTTACTATAAATCTCGATTACTGGCTCGGATTTCATATAAAGTTCTCAAAAGTGATATTGAGGTTGAAACAATAATTGCCAATTCTATAGATGAATCTTCATATAAAACTGGTGCGTTGACAGCTATTGCATCGTACACACATGATGAAGGGATGATTGATAAAGTTATCAAAAATGTAAAAACAGTAAAAACACCTAAATTCTATAATTTTAATGATGATAATTGTGAAGTACTCACAAATATTGCATCTAGTATTGCAGAAAATTTCCCATACATAGCTATTGATCTCCTCAATGATATTTATATTAATAAACCTATAGCCATAGAAAGTGTTGCAATGAACCTTACTGATACAGATTTAGCAATAAAGCTTATTAAAACTTCAATTGTTGATGATGGTATCCCTTGGCTCTCAAGTGCCTTACGAGTAATGGCATTAAAAATAGCAAAAACAGATACACAAAAGGCTTTAACACTTATCGATGAAATTGAAGACCAATATGAGAAAGAAGATGCACTATTTTGGTTTCATCAAATACCTTGAAAGAAATAAGAGGACTCAATCTAAGGAGTTATCAATAAATATCAAATAACTTATAGACAAAATATGACTAACAAACTTTATATAATCTTTTTCAAGTAGCCTTATTCAGCAATGGATATATTTCTTTATAGAGATAATGACAGGAATAAAATAGAGCTTTGGCTTTTTAAACTCTTGAAGATAAAGCTTCAAGGGTTACAACTAAATATATATGGCTACTTACATTTAAAAATAGAGGAATTTATATTATGATAAAACAGTTTACTACTAATGCACTTTTGAAAACTTTTGAATTACAAAAAGATAAAATATCAACATCTTTTTCATCTGGAGTTGATGGTATCAATGGGAAACAGTTTTCTGATAATATTGATGATGAAATAGAGATAATATCTCGTAAAATAGAAAACGGTACTTATAGATTTTCAAAATATAAAAAGATGTTAATAATAAAAAGTGAAAATAAAACTAGAACTATATCTATCCCTACGCAAAGAGATAAATTTGTTTTAAAAATTTTAAATACAATATTAAAAGATAGTTATCAATATGATACAAAAACTGCTAAAGCAAATATAGTTGAGATAACTCAAAACTATAAACACTATGATAGTTTTATAAAAGTTGATGTTACAAACTTTTTTCCTACAATTGATCATAAAATATTGCTAGATATACTATCACAAAAACTTCCAGAAGAGATAATATCTTTAATACAACAAGCAATAAGTCAAGAGCTAAATAGTGTAGGTATAGCTCAAGGGTTGCCAATATCTGGAATGTTAGCAGATATTTATATGGAAGAGTTTGACAAAAAATATAATAGTAAAAAAACAATCAAATATTATAGATTTGTAGATGATGTACTTATATTGTCTACAAAATACAATGTCACAAAACTTAAAAACTCTATAGAAAAAGATATGAAAGGTTTAAAACTAACAATACATCCATTTGGAGAGAATATCGACAAATCATTTAGTGGCAATATTATTGATGGATTTCAATATTTAGGATACTTATTTAAAAACAATAATATATCAGTTAGAGATGCATCTATTGAAAAGTTATATATAAATATAAACAAACTTTTTACACAATACAAAAATATAAAAAAGAAAGACTCCTTAGAAAGACTTTTATTTTGTGGTGATTTAAATAATAAAATAACAGGTGTAAAAGTAAATAATAATCACTATGGCTGGATAGGATACTTTTCAAATATAGATGATATGAAACTATTATTTGGACTTGATATGCATATAGAAAAAATGTGTGTAAAAAATGGTATAAAATATGAAGGTAAAATTAAAAAAATATCTAGAGCATATTATGAATTAAGAAGAAATGATACTAAATATATACCATCATATAGTATTAGAACAAAAAAAGTAAATAAAATCATCAAAGATTTAGAAGATGATGTTTTGAACTATTAAGTATTTAATAGACAATATATGGCTATATGGTATTATATAATTCACTTATAAAAACAAAAGGATATGATAAATGTTACAAACAAATACTACTACTGAATTTAATAAATTTTTAACAACACAAAAACTTGATACTAAATTTAATA
>JAYEPG010000019.1:14477-16899 GCA_034723795.1 Campylobacterota bacterium | reverse complement strand
TTAGAAAATGAAACCGTTTGGCTAACAATAGAACAGATGAGTGAACTATTTCAAAAAAGTCGTTCAACAATTAATGAACATATTTTAAATATATATAAAGAAGAAGAGCTTAAAAAAGAAGATAGTTTGAGAAAAATCGGAAATTCCGATTTTTCTACTAAGCCAACAAATCACTACAATCTTGATGTTATTATCTCTGTAGGATATAGAGTCAAATCTTTACAAGGTACAAAGTTTAGACAATGGGCAACAGCTAGACTAAATGAGTACATAGTAAAAGGTTTTACTATGAATGATGAGTTACTTAAAAATGCAGGTGGTGGTAACTATTTTAAAGAATTATTATCAAGAATTAGAGATATACGAAGTAGCGAAAAAGTATTTTATAGGATGGTATTGGATATTTATGCTACAAGTATAGATTATGATCCTAAATCTGAATCTTCAATTTTATTTTTCAAAACAATTCAAAATAAAATGCACTGGGCTACTCATGGAAATACTGCATCTGAACTTATTTATCAAAGAGTAGATAGCGAAAAAGCAAATATGGGGCTTACTGTATTTAAAGGTGTTCATCCTACAAAACAAGAGGCACAAATAGCAAAAAATTATTTAGATGAAAAAGAGCTAAATATTTTAAATAGAATGGTAATGGCTTATCTGGAGATTGCAGAGCTTCAAGCATTAAATCAAACACCTATGTATATGAAAGATTGGATTGAAAGACTTAATGATTTCTTAAAAATGACTGGTAAAGATATTTTAGATAATGCAGGAACAATATCACACGAAAAAGCGATACAAAAAGCTCAAGATGAATATGACTTGTATAAGTTAAAGATTAAAGATGAACTTTCATTTGTTGAAAAAGATTTTTTAAATCAATTAGTACAGGTCACCAAAAAGGTTAAAAAATGACACCAAAAACAAATGAAAAAACACTACAAAATAACACCATAGATTTATTAAAATCTATGGGATATATATTTATATCCCAAGATGAAAATGTCACTAAAAGAGATGGCAAATTAGGTGATGTAGTATTAAAAGATATTTTAATATCTCAACTTCAAAAGTTAAATAGTTTTGAATATAAAGGGTTGAAATCTAATTTTTCAATGAAAAATATATCTAAAGCTGTAGATGATTTAGATGAATCACTAAACGAAGGACTAATTACTGCAAATCAGAAAATATCTGACCAACTCATATTGGGTAACTCATATCAAGAGGAGCTACAAGATGGTATCAAAAAAAGTTTCTCTTTTAAATATATTGATTTTAAAGATGTATCTAACAATATTTTTCATTTTACAGAAGAGTTTAGTGTATCAAGACAGATACAAAATGAGACAAATAAAACCAGAAGACCTGATATAGTATTGTTTATAAATGGTATTCCATTTGGTGTAATTGAACTTAAAAAATCTAGCGTAGATACAGAGCAAGGTATATCTCAAATGATAAGAAATCAACAAAGGCAAGAGATACCCCAACTTTTTAAATATACTCAAATATTATTAGCAGGAAATAATCACAGTCCAAAATATGCAACAACTGGAACACCTAAAAAGTTTTATGCTATTTGGAATGAAGATAATAAAAATAAAATAAACTCATTGATAAATGATAGAACTCCTAGTAAACTAGATAGTGTTATATTTTCTTTATTTGAAAAAGAAAGAGTATTGGAGTTTTTATATTCTTTTATTTTATTTGATAACAAGATTAAAAAAATAGCAAGGTATCAACAATATTTTGCGATAAAAGAGATAGTAAAAAAGATTGAAAAATTTGATAATACAGGTCGTAGAGGTGGTGGTCTGATTTGGCATACACAGGGTAGTGGAAAATCTTTGACTATGGTGATGTTGGCTAAGGTTATGAAAAGAGAGATTATTAACTCTAAAATTATCATAGTAACTGATAGGAAAGATTTAGATAGACAGATACATTCTACATTTAAAAACAGTGAGATAGAAGCTTCAAGGGCTAGAAATGGTAAAGACTTAGTAAGGTTAATACAAAGTGGAAAAAGTGTGATAACAACTCTTATTCACAAGTTTGAAACTGTTGTAAAACAAAGTACATCAATAGACAATCCAAATATTTTTATACTAGTAGATGAATCACACCGTACTCAAGGTGGAGATTTAAATAAGTCTATGAGAAGAGTTTTTCCAAATGCTTGTTATTTAGGTTTTACAGGTACTCCGCTTATGAGAAAAGAAAAAAGTACTATCTCTAAATTTGATGGACTTTTACATAAATATACTATCAATCAAGCTGTAAAAGATGGAGCTGTTTTACCATTACTTTATGAGGGTAGATTAGTAAACCAATGGATAAGTGATGAAAATGGACTTGATAGAAGATTTGAAGTTTTAAGTAGAGATTTAAATGATGAACAAAAACTTGA
>JAYEPG010000019.1:9303-14377 GCA_034723795.1 Campylobacterota bacterium | reverse complement strand
CTTTTAACAGGATTTGATGCACCAAGAGCCACAATTTTATATATAGACAAAGAGTTAAAAGAACATAACCTACTACAAGCAATAGCAAGAGTAAATAGACTTTATGATGGTAAAGATTTTGGATTTATTATAGATTATAGAGGGCTATTGGGTAATCTCGATGATGCTTTAACATCTTACTCTTCACTTGATGGATTTGATGAGGAAGATTTGGTTGGAACTGTTATAGATATTAAAAAAGAGATAGCTGAAATTAAAACTTCTTATTCTTATTTGGAAGAGTTATTTGGTGGTATTGAAAATAAAAATGATAGTGAAAGTTATGAAGTATTTTTAGAAGATGAAAATAAAAGAAAAGAATTTTATGAATATTTATCTAATTATGGTAGAGCATTAAAATTGGCACTTTCAAGTGATAAGATAGATGAAATATTTACTATAGATGAGATACAAAACTATAAAGAAAAAATGAAATTTTATATAAGTTTAAAAACAAGTGTAAAAATAAGATACCATGAGAGTGTAGATTTTGGTAAATATGAAAAACAGATGCAAAAATTATTAGATACTTTTATAAGTGCTGATGATGTAGATCAACTTACAAAATTAGTTAATATATTTGATGAAGATTTTGAAAGTGAAATTGAAAGAGTAATTGGAGATAATGCTAGAGCAGATGTAATTTTAAGTGCTTCCATATCTACAATAACTGAAAGTTTGGAATCAGACCCTGCTTATTATGAAAAATTATCATTAAGAATTAAAGAGATAATTGAAGCATATAAAGATAATAGATTAAGCGATGAAGAAAAATTAAAAAATGCAAAAGATATTAGAAATTTATTAATCTCAGATAACACTAATGATAAAGAAAACTATCCTGAAGAGATTAAAAATAGTCAAAGTGCAATAGCATTTTATAATAATATAGGAAAGTATTTAGATGATGCAATAAATAATAATGATTACAGTATATATAATACCGATATGGTTGCAGATGTAAAACCAAGCTATGGTGCAAGAGAAGAAGAAAGTGAAAAAGATGAAGATATTATTATTAAAACTATTGTAAGAATAAATGATACTTTTAAAGAGGTATCAAAAAAACCTGATTGGGTTAATAATACAGATGTAACAAATCAAATAGATGGACAAATTGAAGATATACTATGGGATTTGGAAGACAAATATAGTATTAATTTTGATAATATTGATGAGATAGTAGCAAAGGTAAGAAGTATTGGTATTAGCAACTATTCATAACAATATAAGTATAATTAAAAAAGATGTTAAAAATATATCACTTAAAGTAAAACCTAATTGTGAAGTTATTTTAACGACACCACTATCAACAACTGATAATCATATATCTTATATCTTAAATAAAAGAGAAGGCTGGATAAATCAACGATTAGAATTTTATAAATCTTCGAATAAACCTAGAGTTAAAGAGTATGTAAGTGGAGAAAGTTTTAAATATCTAGGTAAAACATATAGATTAAAAATTATAAAATCATCTGAAGAAAAAGTAAAACTTCAAAGAGGATATATACAAATATTTATTAAAAATAAAGATAATATAATAAGAAAACAAAATCTATTAAATGAATGGTATTTATCAAAAGCACAACTTTATTTTAAAAAAATAATATCTCAATACTCTCATATAATTAATAAACCAATCAACAATATAAAAATAAGACAAATGAAAACTAGATGGGGTTCATGTAATCCATCAAAAGGTTATATAAATCTAAATAATGAACTTATAAAAAAATCTAAAGAGTGTATAGAATATGTTATTTTTCATGAACTCACTCATCTTATACATACAGACCACAATAAACAATTTTATAACTTTATGAGTGTTTATATGCCTGATTGGAAGAAGAGGAAAGATAGATTGGAAAGTTAATAATAGTTACAATTCTGTTTTAAATGAAATCATTTTTCTTGTATATTACTATTTGTATTTTAGATTTATATATACTTAAGTGTCCTGTTTTTATAACTATTGTTTTACCATTTTGTGGTTTATGCTGTTTATTTTTAAAGTATAATTTTATTTTAGATATTTTTCCATTTTTAGAATAATATAGATAACCTTTTTTATATGTACCTTTTAGATTTGTGATTATCTCATTTTGATTTTTTTCATCAAATAAGTCTATACTATTTGCATTTGAATATAATGATTTGTAGTTTTTGTATTTTACTTTATTCTCTACAAAAGATAACTCTTTTATCTCTTTTAGACCATTGTATTCATCTATTTTATCTACTGTTATATCATACTTATATCCAACTTCCATATTTAAAGGTGGATTATATATCATAATTGAACGTTGATTTAATTGTTTAACAATAACTATTTTTTTTGATTTATATATAACAACTACATCTTTTAAATTAATTGGTTCATTAATCTGCTGTATCTTATAAAGTTGTGATATTTTTGATACTATATGCTCTTTTATTTTATTTTTTATCACTTTTTCTTGTTTTGATGTAGAAAAAGTTGCATATATTGGTAGATGGTCAGAATATCCTCTAAACTTGTATTTATTCCACCTTACAATTTTTTTATTTTTGTATAAATAGTTTGGTTTGAAAACATTAAAACTATTATATTTATATGATATATTTTCATTATCAAATAAACCTTTTGAAACTATCATATTATCTGGAGTATCAGAGTTCCCTTTGTATCTTGAACTAAAACGGTTATGTTTTTTTAGATCTAACCATAAGTTATAGTTTACAAGTTTTGTAAAAGTTAAAATATTTTCTTTTGTTATAAAGTTTTCTTTTATTGTTGTATTTAAAACTTGATTTATCCCTGTTATTCCATAAGTATCATTTAACTTTCTATCATATTTAAATGTTAAAAACTCATCATAGTTAGAGTTTAAATCTCCAAGGATAATATAATCTTTAAAATCACTTAAAGAATCCAACTCATTTTTAAGTGCAGTTGCATAGATGATTCTTTTGCTCTCTTTTGCTCTTTTTGAACGCCAATGGTTTACATATATGATTAAAGATTTATTTTCTATCTCTATAGTTGCTTTTAAAATATCTCTTGAGTATTTATCCCATCTATCTACAACTACTCTTTTTGTTTTTATAATTGGATATATACTTAATATAGCAACTCCAATTGATGATTTTCTATTTTTTAAAAATTTTGAATATTTATATTTAGGTGTTAATTTTAGAAGTTCTTCTAATGCAACACTTGACTCTATCTCTTGTAATGCAATAATATCACTATCCAAATCATTTATAGTTTTTGAAATATTTTGCAATTTTATATTATAACTTTTTTGATTCCAATACTTTGTATATGGGATATACTCTTTATACTCAGTACCCTGCTTTTTTAAATCAAAAAGGTTCTCTACATTGTAAGATGCTACTGTAAAATCCTTAGCACTTAGAGATAAAAAAAGAGATAAAAAAATAAATATTAATTTGAACATAAAGGATTATAACTAATTTAAAGTATAATAGTGATAACTAGCAATTAGAAAAAAGTATCTTCCACCTTTTGCAATGATTACTAATAATACAAATTTTTTAAAATTGTATTTTACAACTCCTACTATAAATGTAATAGGATCACCAATAATTGGAACCCAAGATAAAAGTAAACTATATCCGCCATATCTATCAAAATATTTTTGTGCTTTTAAAATCTTTTTTTCATTTAAAACTTTTTTTTCTACTAAATACTCTTCACCTTTAAAACCCAACCAATAGTTCACAATAGAACCTAAGCTATTTCCAAAAGTAGCTACAAAAAAGAGTAAATATATATTCAAATTTAGTGTTAAATCATATAAAAGTACAGCTTCACTTCCCATAGGAAAAAGTGTTGCTGATATAAAAGCTGTTAAAAAAAGATATAAATATTCCATTAATAGATTATATTATTTTATATCGTTCCTATTTTTTACAATCACTTTCATAATAGCAGGAACTAAAAAGAAGTCAGCTAGAACAGCGATAATAATAGCAATTCCAGTTAATAAACCAAAGCTAAAGATATTTGACATAGACGCACCCATAAATACAAAGAAACCAAATGATAAAACAATAGTTGTAACCACCATTGCTCGTCCCGTAGTAAGAAGTGTAAGTCTTACTGCTTTATCTATATCATTATGGATAAGTTCGTATCTTCTAAAGTTATGCATAAAGTGTACAGTATCATCAACAGCCAGACCAATTGCAATAGCACCAATAAGCATAATAAACATATCTAAAGGTATATCAAATATAACCATTATAGTTGTCATCATAAGAATTGGTGAGATATTTGGAATCATAGATATTAGACCTATTTTTATATTTCCTATTAAAATTAACATCATAATTGTTATAAGTATTAAAGCCAAAACATAACTAATAGCACTACTAGTAATAGCAGCTTCCATAATTCTTGATAATAGATTTGAGATACCAGTAACTGTAACTTGAGCAACACCTTTAAACTCTTCATCTATTTTTTTATTTATCTCATCTAAAAGTACCATATAATCCATAGCATCAATATATGGTAACTTCACTGTAATTCTAGCTTTTGAAAATCTACTATCAACAAAATCTTCTAAATCATCACTACCAGAGTTTTCAAATAACAGTAACTCTTGTGCAATAAGATTTTTATCTTGTGGTATTACATAAAACTCTTTTTTATTTTCATTTAAAGCTTTATTTGTCTCTTTAATAATATCTACAATACTTAAAGTTTTACCTACAAAATATTTATCACTTTCTATTGTCATAATATAGTTTGAAAAATTTTCAATCTTATTTAAAATCTCTGGTTCATATAAACCATTTTCTTTTTGAGTATCTACTATAATCTCTAAAGTAACCGAACCTTTTAATTTATCATCAACAATATTTGTTGCTAACCTTACAGGGTGGTTTTCATCAAACCATACTATAGGTTTATGTGAAAACCTAAGTTGTGAAGCTAATGATAATGAAACTAAAATAATAATAGTAGTAATAGCTATAATCTTTTTAGGATGAGTTACACTAATATTTGCTATTTTTAAAAGTA
>JAYEPG010000019.1:2213-9203 GCA_034723795.1 Campylobacterota bacterium | reverse complement strand
TAAAAGTATGTACCTCTTTATCTCCATCCATCACTATATCTTTTGGTTTCATTTTAATAAGAGATAAAACAGCTGGTAATAAAACTAAAGTATATAAAAGTCCAACTACAACACCAGCAGATGCAAACTTACCTTAATCAGCAACAGGTGCAAGTTCTGAAAAAGAGAATGACCAAAGACCAGCGGCTGTGGTAAGAGATGTCGCTACAATAGCTAAACCACTATGACCCATCGCATATCTTAAAGCTGATTTTTTATCTTTATTAAGATTGAACTCTTTATAAAAAATCGACAATAGATGTATAGAAGCCCCAATAGTAACAGCTAATAAAAATGATGGTAAAATTTGAGTCACTACTGTAATAGGTGCTCCAAATAAAGCCATAAGTGATAAAGCAGAAACAATAGTAAATGCAACAGTAATTAAAGGTAATATAACACCAGATATTCTTCTAAATAAAAGTGCTAAAAAGATTGCAATTACAAGTAAAACAAGCTTTATAAACTTTTGCATATCACTAGTCATAGATGCATTTAATTCTGCATTTATAACAGCCGTTCCAGATACTAATATATCAAAATCCTCTGCTTGATATTTTTTTACAATCTCATTTGTAGCATTTACTATTTGTACATTTTCCCAATCTGTAAGATACTGTTTATCGTTTGAAGCTGATGTTTCTTTAACTGTATTTGTCAACTCATCATCATTTCCAAAGCCATCATCCTCATCAGAAAACTCATCACCCTCTTCTTGTTTTGGTAATGGTTTACCATCTTTTCCTAAAGATGTATAAGTTAAAGTATCAATTACTATTGTAGTTATAGTCCCTGCTTCATCTATAAGTAAATCTTTAAAAAGTGGATTTGCCATTGCAAGTTGTTTTTTAAAAGCTAATGCTTTTGCATCTTTAGGTAAATCTTCAAATAGATCATCAACGATTAGAGAATCAACCGTTCCCCTTGTATTTCTAGCATTTATCAAAGAGTTTACATCCTCAATATATGGGACATTATTTTCTAATTCTTTATGAAGTTTATTTAACTTTTCCAAGAATTTCATTGTAAATATATTTTCACTTTGGATTGCGATTAAAACTTTTTCATCTCGACCAAACTGATCTCTAAACTTATCATATTGTATTCTTAAAGGGTCTGTTTTATGTAAAAAACCTTCCGTTGTTGTATCAACTGTTAAATGCTTCATCTGTGAAGCCAATGCAATTACTATTGCTAAAACAAATAGAATAACTTTAATTCTATTATCAAATATAAAATCTGATATATGCTAAAACTTATGTTCTACTTTTCTTTTCCACGCCAAAATATTATCCTAATATTATAATTTTATGGATTGTATAAAAAAACTATTAATAAAGTATTAATAAATCTTATTTTAATAGTTTTGGTATAGTAATTTTAAAATTTGCACCTATATATTCATTTTCTTTATAATCAATTGATTCATTTAATACTTCTAAATAACCATTCATATGTTTTGTAATAATTTCATATGACATATATAGCCCTATTCCTGTCCCTTGAGATTGATGTTTTGTTGTAAAGTATGGTTCAAATATTTTTTCTATTATGTCATTTGGAACACCACCTCCATTATCGTGTATAGATATAAAAACATCACTATCTTTTTGAATAATATTAATTTTGATAACTTTATCTTCTATATTTTTCTCTTTTAATATATCTTTACAATTTTTTAAAATATTCATCACAACTTGAATCAACTCTCTGGGTAATCCATAAAGTTCAATTTTTTCTATATTTTTAACCACCTCAAGATTTATATTTTTAAAATCTGATTCAATAAGTTTAAGACTTTTATCTATTATTGTTTCTATATCAAATTTTACTTTTTCTTTATTTGGTTTAAAATAATCCCTAAAATCCTCGATAGTATTTGATAAATATTGTACTGAATTATTTATATCATCCATTGATTTAAATAAAATATCATCAGTTAAAATATCATAAGTTTTTTGCACAGATACTCCTGTAGCTGCTGTAGAAATCATTGATAAAGGTTGTCTCCACTGATGGGCTATATTTGTTAGCATCTCACCCATACTTGCCATTTTTGACTGATGCATCATGATTTGCTCTTTCTGTCTTAAAGAGTTTTGAGCCTCTATCTCTTTTGTAATATCAAGTTTAATTGCAATAAACTCAATAATCTCACCTTTATCATTTAAAACAGGGGTAATAGATGATCTTTCATACTGTTTATGCCCATCTTTTACAATATTTATAAATGTTCCCATCCATTTCTTTCCACTGTAAATCGTTTCATTTAACTCTTTATAAAACTCTTTTGTATGTGAACCTGATTGTAGTATTGATGGTTTTTTTCCTATTGCTTCTTTGTAACTATACCCTGTTGATTGCGTAAATGCTCTATTTACATATGTGATTTCTTGGTTAAAATTGGTTATTACAACTACATTATCACTATTTTCTATTGTATTTTTAAACCTGTTTAACTCTTTTTGTTTTTTAAATATATTGTAAGAATCATATAAAAATAAAATAACAGACAATATCAATAATATAAAAAGTGTTGATACAATAATATGTGCTTTAGTTATATTTTCATGAGATAAAATATCATATATAGAGATAATCTCATCAATATTTTTATTTAACTCTAAACTATTTGATAGTTCTAATAATTGTTTTAAATTTTTATAATAGTTAAAAAATATTTTCACATGTTGTAAAAACTTTTTATCAACTTTTGAAGATACTTTAATATCTGAAATCTTATTAATCTCCTTAGATAAATCAATCTCACTATTTTTACTTAGTGTAAGAAGTACAACAAAAACTCTATCAAGCTCTTTTGATGTTGTATCTGATTTTATTTTTTGTAAATATCTAAAAGAGTTATTTAATATAGCGTTATATGATTTCACTTTTTGAATAATATTTATTTTTGTATCTATATCTTCTTGAAGTAAATTTAACTTTTTATGAAAATCTAAACCTTTTAGATTTTCAATTGATCTATTTGTAATAATATAGTTTAAATCATTTTTAACACTTATCACATCATTTTGAACAATATCAAAGTTGTTATACTTATCTATAGATGAAAGAAATAGATCAAAGTTATTATTTATAGTATAAATTTTTCCTATTTTATTACTTACTATAAAATAGTTTTCAATTTTCTCTTTTGTATCATGTTTGTTATATGCTAAAAAGATTAACACTATTGTAAATATTAACGCTACTATAATTGGTTTTTTCATCTACTGATCACTTTGTTTAATTATAGATGGTATTTCACCATTTAAGGATTGTAAAAACTTTACTATTTTTTCAACCTCATCATCTTGTGGTTCTATACCTAACTGAACTTCAAACATAATCAACACTGCTTTTTTTAAACTATCTACTGAACCATCATGAAAATATGGAGCAGTTTTATCTATATTTCGTAAAGTTGGAACTTTAAAATAATTTTTATCATTTTCATTATTTGTTGATTCAAATTTTCCTAAATTGTTCAATTCACTTTCAAATTTTTTAACTATTCCAACTTTTTGAAAAAGGTTTCCTCCAATATTTACACCATTATGACAAGAGATACAACCATAATCTTTAAATAGTTGAAATCCTTCTTTTTCTAAGTCATCTAAAGCACTAAAATCACCTCTTAAAAACTTATCAAAAGGTGCATTTGGTGTCACTAAAGCATTTTCAAACTCTACAATAGCATCTATAATTGAATCTTTGGTAATTCCATATTCATATAATTTACCAAACTCCTTAACAAGAGTTTCATCTTTTTTTAATTTTTCTATTATATCTTTAAAATTTGTACCCATCTCAACTGGGTTATGAATTGGTCCTGATACCTGTTCTTTTAGATTTTTTGCTCTACCATCCCAGAATTGTGCTATATTGTATCTAGAATTATAAACCGTAGGACTATGAATAGAGCCAACTTTACCATCAATTCCAAAAGATAAAGCTATATTATCATCACCACCATCATTTAAAAAATGACAATTTGCACAGCTTATAGTATCATTAGCACTAAGTCTAATATCAAAAAACAACTTCTTCCCTAAAATAGCTTTTTGCTTATCATATATAGCATTATTAGGGATAGGAGTTATCAACTCCTTTGAAAGAACAATAGTAGTTAAAGCAACTAAAATAACAATTGACCTAGAAATAATATTCATAAATACTCCATACTAATTAATAGTGTAATTATACCATAACAATTACTACTTATTAAAAAGATACTTTATAGCCTCTAAATCAAAATAAATTAATATTAAAAATAAAACTGTACTTACAAATACAACTGCAGTTACATCATAAGGTTTACAATTATACAAGGATGCTATATTTACGTTGTTTACTGCAAGTGGAACTAATAATGATATAACTAAAATCGATGCAACATCATTTGGTAATCCTGATATTAAAACAACCCCTACTCCAACAGCTGGAACAAATATTAGTTTTATAAAACTTACCCAAATACTTAGTTTATAGTTATGTGATTTTATTTTTGTTTTACTTAAATATACACCAAAAATAATAAGCTGTAAAACTATAGTAGCATATGCACCCATCTCTAAAACTTTATCTATTTGAGGATGAATTTGGTATTGCATATAGTTAAAAACCAATGCAGCTATTGCAAACCAAAGTATAGGTATCTTTACCATTTGAATTATAGAATCTTTAAAACTATAAGAACTTTTTGCAAAAAAGTATATACCTACAGTGTATATAAAAAATATGTTTGCTATATTTATTATACTTGTATAAGGTACACTTGACTCACCAAAAAGTGCAATACCTAATGGTATCCCTAAGTTACCAGTATTTCCAATAAGTGATGTTGCTATAAATATTGATCTATCTTTTATATCATCAAATAAAAATCTTCCTAAAAATAAAAGTATAATCAATACAATGGTGATAATAATAAAGTATAAAAATGGTGTATAAACAAGATTGTAATCTATAGGTGCGCGTGTAAGCCCCCAAAATGTAAGCATTGGTTGTAAAAAATATATTGATATAAGTATAAGTGTTTTTTCATCTATATCATCTTTAAATACTTTTTTGGCTACAAAACCAATAAGTATAAATAGATATATTGAAACTACTGCTATTAATGTTGACATATCGGAATTATAGGGTATTAAATGTTAATCTATTATGATAATATATTAAATATAAGATAATTTAAAGATTTTAATTGTATACTCCATTCCTATTAGATATTAATAATTCTTATATTTATCTAATAAATAATTTTTTACATTACAGGTATTAAAAGCAAATAAAGGTATACAATGGAAGATATAATAAAATATTCTATTAGATTAAATTTATTATATGTAGAAGATAACAAAGAGTTAAGAGAATCAACAAAGGATTTTTTTCAAACTTTTTTTAAAGATCAAATAATAGCTATAGATGGTCAAGATGGGTATGAAAAGTTTATAAACAATGATATAGATATAATTATTACAGATATGAATATGCCTAAACTAGACGGTTTAGAGATGATAGAAAAAATTAGAGAAATCAATAAAGATATTCCAATTTTAGCATTATCTGCATACAATGAAACAAACTACCTTATAAATTGTATTAAACTTGGTGTAGATGGGTATCTTTTAAAACCAATTGATACTGAACAGTTTTTAACAGAACTATCAAAAGTTGTTGAAAAAATAAAACTTAAATATGATGTAGAAAACAATAAAAATTTTTTAGAACAATACCAAGATGCTACAAATAATAGTTCGATTGTTTCAAAAACAGATATACATGGAATCATAACATATGTAAATGATGAGTTTTGTAATATTTCAGGATATTCAAAAGATGAACTAATAGGTAAAAATCATAATATAATTAGACATCCAGATAACCCACGTAAAATATATAAAAAATTGTGGGATACTGTAAAAGTTAAAAAAAAGATATATAAAGGTCTTCTAAGAAATCAAGATAAAAATGGCAAAAGTTATTATGTAAAAACTACTATTAAACCTATTTTAGATAAATCAAATAATATAACAGAATATATAGCTTTAAGAGATGATATAACAGATATTATGAATCCTAAAAAAACAACTCGATGATGCAGTATTAAATACTAAAGAAGCAGTAGTAGTTTATTTAAAAATTGAAGAGTTTGATATACTAGAGGAGTTTTATGGAAATGAAGCTGTTGAGAAAATTCAAGATAAAATAACAATATTTCTTGAAGATAACTTACCAAAAAACTGTAGTTTTGAAAGAGTATACCAACTAAGTCATGGTGAATATGCATTGTTCAATGAAAAGTCAATATGTCTAAAAGACAAAGATGAAGATACCTTTATATCAAACTTAAAAATATTTCAAGAATCAATAAAAGCTGGTATGGTTGATATAAACGGCGTAGATTATGATTTATCTTTACTTCTTAGTGTTGCATATGATGCAGCAAATATTTTAGAAAGTGCTAAACTAGGGATAAAAAGACTAATCAAAACAAAGCAAACTTTTATAATCTCAAATAATTTTGCACAAATTGAGTACGAAAAAGCTCAAAAAAACCTAAAAACAATATCTATGGTAAAAAAAGCTATTAGTGACTTTAAAATTGTTTCACATTTTCAACCAATCATAAACAATAAAACAAAAGATATAGAAAAATATGAATCACTTGTTAGGCTTATAAATGAAGATGGTGATGTATTATCTCCATTTTTCTTTTTAGATACAGCTAAAAAAGGAAAATACTACTCACAAATTACAAATATGGTTTTGGATAATTCTTTCAAAGCACTAAGTGATACAAAGATGTCAATATCTATAAATTTATCAGCATTAGATATAGAACAAAAACCTACAAGAGATAAAATTTTTGAATTATTAGAAAAGAACAAAGAACATAGCACTAGAATAATTATAGAACTTCTTGAAGATGAAAATGTTAAAGATTTT
>JAYEPG010000019.1:0-2113 GCA_034723795.1 Campylobacterota bacterium | reverse complement strand
AAAGATTTTGGTGTAAAAATAGCAATTGATGATTTTGGTGCAGGATATTCTAATTTTGAAAGATTAGTTGACTATAAACCTGATATTCTTAAAATAGATGGTTGTTTAATACGTGATATAGAAACAAACAATTACTCTCATTGTGTTGTTAGAACAATTGTTTCATTTGCAACAGAACAAAATATAAAAACAATTGCAGAATATGTAGAAAATGAAGAGATATTTAATATTTTAGATGATTTAGGGGTTGATTATTCACAAGGATACTATTTTGGTAAACCAAATCCATTAGGATGAATTAAATTAACCACCAATATGATAAAATTAAGAAAATTATAGAAGGTGATTAAAATGATAGCAAATGTTTTTTTTGGAAGTAAAGAAGAGTCAAGAGAAGAGTTACAGGATATTATAAATCCATACTCAAAAAAGGTAGTAGCTAAGTACCCATTATGTACAGCAGAAGATACAGTAAAAGCTTTAAAAATTGCACAAGAAGCATCAATAGCTACAAAAGCATCTACAATAGCACAAAGAGTTTCTTGGCTTGAAGATGTTGCTTTAAAATTAAAAGAAAATAGAGAAGATATAGCACAAACTTTATGTGATGAAGTTGCAAAGCCTATTACATTTGCAAGAATTGAGGTTGATAGATGTATTGAAACAGTTAAGCTTTCAATTCATGCTATGATAAATCTTGAGGGTCATACTATAAATACTGATGCTATGCCAAGTGGTAAAAAAACAACAGCTTACTATTTTAGAGAACCAGTTGGAGTTGTAGCTTGTATTACTCCTTTTAACTTTCCTTTAAATTTAGTTGCTCATAAAATAGCACCAGCTTTAGTAAGTGGAAATGCAGTTGTACTAAAACCAACTCCAGAAGCCCCACTTACAGCTTATAAATTTGCTAAACTTTTTATAGAGTCTGAATTTGCAATAAAAGATGCTTTTAGTGTTGTTTATGGTGATGTTGAAGTTGGAAGTACATTAGTTAGTTCTGATATACCAAGAGTTCTTTCATTTACAGGGAGCGTTCCTGTAGGAAATATTATCACTAAAACTGCTGGTATCAAAAAACTAGCTCTTGAACTTGGTGGAAATGCAGCAACATTTATAGATAGAACTGCCAACCTAGAAGTAGCAGCCGCTAGATGTGCTTTTGGTGCTTTTATAAATTCTGGTCAAGTATGTATCTCTTTACAAAGAATATATGTAGATGAAGAGGTTTATGATGATTTTGCAGAACAAATGAAAATAGAAACTGAAAAACTAGTAGTTGGTTCTCCATATGAAGATGATACATTTGTAGGTCCACTTATAAATGATGAGTCATTAGATAGAGCTAAATCATGGATTGCAAATGCCATTGAAGAGGGAGCAGTTTGTTTAACAGGGAATAAAAATGAAGAGTTAAACTTCTATCCAACAGTTATGACAGAAGTTACAGATGATATGAAAATCATTTGTGAAGAGGTATTTGCACCAATTGTTAGTTTAGTAAAAGTAAAAAGTTATGATGAGGCGATAGTTAAAATGAATAACTCACCTTATGGTTTACAGTTCTCAATATTTACAAACAACCTACAACAAACTCAAAGTTTTATTCACGATGCAGATTGTGGAGGGGTTGTTATAAATGATATTCCAACATTAAGATTTGATATTCAACCTTATGGTGGTACAAAGTTAAGTGGAATTGGTAAAGAGGGTCCAGCTTTTGCAATTGAAGAGTTAACCGAGATAAAATCTGTAGTTATTTGCTAAAAAGTGACAACAACCTCAAAAGGAAATAAATTTGAAACTATGGCTTGTGAATACTTAGTTTCAAACTCTTTTACTATACTTGAGAGAAACTATCACGCAAAAAAGCTAGGAGAGATAGATATTATTTGTATAAAAGATAATATTTATCACTTTATAGAGGTAAAAAGTGGTGATAGTTTTGAAGCAGTTTACAATATTACACCATCTAAACTACATAAACTTTATAGAAGTATAGAGTACTATTTAAAAGTTAAAAATCTCGATGCTACTTATTGTGTTGATGCAATTATTTTTGCAGGTGACGAACTAGAATATTTAGAGAATATTACTTTATAATATACCTAAA
>JAYEPG010000018.1:0-16900 GCA_034723795.1 Campylobacterota bacterium | reverse complement strand
CAGCCTATATGCAGCCACACTCCCATTTATCAAAAAATCCAAATAAAATATCAAAAACCTGTTTAACAAAAAAAATCAACAATAATTCACAATCCAATATATTAAAAGCAAACTAAATATAATAATATAGTATAATCCACACCATGACACCATTTAAAGTACACACAGAATATTCTCCAGCAGGAGACCAACCAGAAGCTATAGCAAAACTAACTGCTAGTATCATTGACGGAAATAAATATAACACTTTATTAGGTGTTACAGGTAGTGGAAAAACATACACTATGGCTAAGGTTATTGAAGCGTTACAGATGCCAACTCTTATCATGACTCACAACAAAACTTTGGCTGCTCAGTTATACTCTGAGTTTCGAGGATTTTTTCCTGAAAATCATGTTGAGTATTTTATCTCTTATTATGACTACTATCAGCCTGAGGCTTATATACCTAGATCTGATCTGTTTATAGAAAAAGATAGTTCTATAAATAGTGAACTAGAGAGACTTAGACTTTCTACTACTGCATCACTTCTTAGTTTTGATGATATTATTTGTATAGCTTCAGTATCTGCCAACTATGGTTTAGGTAATCCAGAAGAATATAAGACAAATGTACAAAAAGTAGATAAGGGGCAAGATTACTCTCAAAGAGAGATGCTTCTTAAACTTGTGGAGATGGGATACAAAAGAAATGATAAGTTTTTTGATCGTGCTGATTTTCGTGTAAACGGTGATGTAATAGATATATTTCCAGCTTATTTTGAAGATGAGTTCATTAGGCTTGAGTTTTTTGGTGATGAGATAGAGTCTATTTCAAAGTTAGAGTATCTTACAAATATAATGGTTGAAGAGCTAAATACGGTTACTATTTATAGTGTAAACCCTTTTGTTGTATCACAAGATAGACTAGCAAAGGCTGTAGAGTCCATAGAAAAAGAGTTAGCCCAACGTTTAGAGTTTTATTCTCAAAATGAACAACATGTTGAGTACCAAAGACTTAAGCAAAGAGTTGAATTTGATTTGGAGATGATAGAAGCTACTGGTATGTGTAAAGGGATAGAAAACTATGCTAGACTTCTTACTGATAAAAAGCCAGGGGAAACTCCATACTCTTTAATAGATTATTTTGAGGCTATGGATAGAGAATATCTTATTATAGTTGATGAATCACATGTAAGTTTATCTCAATTTAGAGGGATGCACGCAGCTGATAGAAGTAGAAAAGAGGTTTTGGTTGACTATGGATTTAGACTTCCATCTGCTTTAGATAACAGACCTTTAAAGTTTGATGAGTATATAAATAAAAAAGCAAACTTTCTTTTTGTAAGTGCTACACCACAAGACTTAGAGTTAGAGATGAGTAGCGAAGTCGCAGAACAAATTATACGACCAACTGGACTACTTGATCCTGTTATAGAGATAATAGATAGTGAATTTCAAGTAGAAAAACTACACGATGAGATAAAAAAAGTTATAGCTAAAAATGAGAGAGTTTTAGTAACTGTATTGACCAAAAAGATGGCAGAGGAGTTAGCACAATATTATGCTGACCTAGGTATAAAAGTAAAATATATGCATAGTGATATTGATGCCATTGAGAGAAATCAAATCATAAGACAACTTAGACTTGGAAAGTTTGATGTTTTAATTGGGATAAACCTTTTAAGAGAAGGGTTGGATATTCCTGAGGCTTCACTTGTTGCTATTTTGGACGCAGATAAAGAGGGGTTTTTAAGAAGTAAGACATCATTGGTTCAAACTATGGGAAGAGCTGCTAGAAATAGTAACGGTAAAGTTATACTTTTTGCAAAGAAAATAACAGAATCTATGAAGTTTGCTATTGAAACTACTGAAAATAGAAGAAAGATACAAGAGGCTCACAATAAAGAGCATGGTATAACTCCAACTACAACAATAAGACGATTAGATGAAGACTTAAAGATGGAAGAGTATGACGAAACAGCTTTAAAAATAGAACGAATGGATAAGATGCCAGCAGCAGAGAGAAAAAAGATGTTAATAGAGCTAAATAAGCAGATGAATAAAGCTGCAAAAGATTTAAATTTTGAGGAAGCTATTAGACTTCGTGACGAGATAGATAAGATTAAAAAGTTATAAAATGAGAACATTTGATTATTTAGAACTAGGGGGAACACTTTATACTCCTTCAATTAGTAAGCATATATTAGATATAGCAAATGGAATCAAATTTCCAGAAGTTAAATCAGTAGTTTTTTGTTTAGAAGATGCTATAAAAGATAGTGATGTAGAGTATGCAATATCAAATATTCAAAATATGCTTGTAAACTACAAGCAATCAAATATAAAAGTATTTATAAGACCTAAAAATATTGATAATTTAAAAAGAGTTTTAAAATTAAAAGAGATAGATAAAGTTGATGGTTTTTCTATTGCAAAATTTGGTGTAGAAAATATGGAAAGTTATTTTGATATTTTTAATAAATTGGATAGACAATATTATATTATGCCTATACTTGAAAGTAATGATATGTTTGATACACAAAGATTAATAGAGATAAGAGACTATTTATTAAAACAAATAAAACAAAATATCATAACTCTTAGAATAGGTGGGGAAGATATGTTTAAAACTTTAGCAATTAAAAAATCTTGCCAAGATTCTATACATGATTTCCATATAAGTTCCAAAATATTTGCTGATATATTAAGTGTTTTTAAACCGTACGGTTTTAATATAACTGCACCAGTTTACAACTGTTTAAATCATAATGAGATATTTAAAACTGAAGTATTAAGAGATATAAAAGAGGGTTTTTTTGGAAAAACTGTTATACACCCTTTGCAAGCTCAAATTATAAATAGTTGTTATAAGGTATCTAAAGATGAGGTAGCTGAAGCAAAAGAGATAATAAAAAGTACAAATGAGGCTGTATTTAGATTTAAAGATAAGATGTGTGAACCAAAAGCCCATAATGTTTGGGCAAACAATATTTTAAAAAGAGCAGATATATATGGAATTGTGTAATTCTTTTGTAGAATTCATGATTTAAACATTATTTTATAGTATAATCTTATTCTAAATTAATGAAGGAATGATTATTGACAAGTGAATGCCTTAAGAATATGATAGTATATTCTAAAAGATTAACATTGTTATATGTTGAAGATGATGAAAAAATTGCAACAGCGGCACTTTCTGTATTTAAAAAGTTTTTTGATAAAATTATATATGCAAAAGATGGACAAGATGGAATAGTAAAGTTTAATGAAAATCATATAGACTTGATTTTTACTGATATAAATATGCCAAATTTAAATGGTTTGGAAATGTTAGAAAAAATTAATCACCTAGATAAAAATGTACCAGCAGTTATAATGAGTGCGCATAATGAGTTAGATTTTTACAAAATTGCATTAGACTTAAATGTGGCAGGTTACATTCTAAAACCGACAAAAATTTCAGATATAGTTGAAAAACTAGAAAAAATTGTATCTATAAAAAAGAATGAGGATTTAAAAACTAATAAATTTAATAGTTTAGTAGAATCAAATAAAAAACTTATAGATATTGGTTATCAAATATCTACACAAAAAGATCATCAAAAACTACTTGAGATTATACTTTTAGGTGCAAAAGATTTATCAAATGCAGATGGAGGAACTTTATATCTTTATAATAAAAAAGATGATTGTTTGGATTTTAAAATTGTAATTAATGATAAATTAAATTTACATTATGGTGGTTCTAAAGGGAAGATTGATTGGGATTCTTTAGATATTTACAATAGTGATAAAACAATAAATCAAAAGAATGTTGCTGTTGTTTGTGCTATGAATGATAAACTTGTAAATATAAATGATATTTATCACTCTGCTAGTTTTGATTTTAGTGGTGCTAAAAAATTTGATAGTGCCAATGAATATAAAACAACATCTATGTTAGTAATCCCTATGAGAAATCGTGAAAATGAACTAGTAGGTGTAATTCAACTTATAAACAAACTAGATGAAGATAAAAATATTATATCTTTTAATAAAAGTGATGAATCACTTATCACCTCAATGTCATCACAAGCATCAATGATGCTTGAAAATAATAAACTAGTAGATGACTTAGAAGCGTTACTTTGTTCATTAATCAAATCAATCGGTTCTGCTCTTAGTGCTAAGTCCTCTTACACAGCAAAACATATTGATAATGTTGCAAAAATAGCTGAGATTATAGCCCTTGGTGTAAATAATAATAAAACTACATTTAACGATGTATCATTTAATTCAAATGAACTCGAAGAGATAAAATTAGCAGCTTTACTTCATTAAATCGAAAAATATCAAAACCTGTACATATAGTAGATAAGAGAACTAAACTAGAATCAATTTTTGATAGAATAGAGTCAATTAAATTAAAGTTTGAATTGCCAAAAAAAAGATATTGAAATATCATATTTAAAAGATGAAATTAGTAGTGATGATATGCAGAGTCAATTATCACAAATTGATATTGACTTTGAATATATTAATAAAATAAATAAAGGTGATACTTTTATGAGTGATATTAATTTAGAGAAACTAGATAAAATTTCAAAAAGATACCCTAAACTCTTTACAAAAGATGAGATGTATAACTTATCAATTAAAAAAGGTACATTAACAAAAGAGGATAGGGATATTATTAATAATCACGTGATAATAACATGTGATATGCTAAAAGAGGTTCCTTTTCCAAATAAGTATTCAAACGTACCAAAAATAGCAGGATCTCATCATATTACTACTGATGGAAGAGGTTATGCTTCTGTGGAGTTGTTAGATCAAGAATTAACTATGCAAGATAAAATACTTGCAGTAGCTGATATTTTTGAAGCCTTAAGTGCCGTTGATAGACCTTATCGTGATGCTAATACACTTAATCAAATAGCAAAAATATTTAAAAGTATGGTTGAAAATAAAGATTTAGATAAAGAGATAGTTAAACTATTTTTTGAAGAAAAACTTTATTTAGAATATGTAAATGAACATTTTACTGCATTTCAAAAAGATGAGTTAACAGAGGTATTTGACTTTTAATTAGTAAAATACCTTATTGAAGCAAAACCACTAGCTTTAGTAGTTTTTATTTTATTTATATGTTTTTGTTTAATAATCCCACCTAAAGCAATAATACTAAAATCATCATCTTGATAAGTATTAACAATATTTGTTAAATTTTCTATCCCTTTTGGTTCACCTTTATTTTCTTTGTAGAAAATGGGGGAGTATGTAACTCCATTGGCTCCATTTTGTTTTGCCATATTTACTTCATCTTTTGTATGAGTACTAATAATTGTGTATAGTGATTTCTCTTTTGAAGTTTTTATTTTATCAAATTGATTTGATGTAAGGTGTACACCGTCGAAACCAAGTGATACTGCTAAATCAATATTTGTATTTATTAAAACTTTTGATATATTAAATTGTTTTGATACCTCAAGACAAGTTTTTGCTAGCTCTTTTATATCTAAGCTTTGTTTATCTCTAAAACACACCATATCTACATTATGTTTTGATAAACTATAGCTTAGATTTTTTTTAAATGTAGCTATATCATCACCATACTCTTTAGGATCAGTTATCAAATAAGATATAAAAAAAGGAGGCTTATTAAAAGCCTCCTTTTTTAAGTAAGTATTTTTCACTAATATTAGCGACTCACACTAAATAAAACATAACATTTAGTCATATTTTATTTAGTGGTCTTCCTCAGCCATCATAACTGAACCAGCAATATAAACATAAGTAAGAATCATGAAAATAAATGCTTGTAGTAAACCAAACGCAAATAGTAAGAAGAATCCAGATAATGGAGCAATCCAAGGTACTAACATAAGAAGAACCATTAAGAACATATCATCACCTTTAATACCACCAAAAAGTCTAAAAGATAAAGAAACAATTCTAGAGATATGAGATATAAGCTCAATTGGGAACATTAATGGTGCAAGTGCAGGAACTGGTCCCATCATATGACCAAAGTATTTTCCAATACCATTTATTTTGATACCAACATAATTATAGTAAACAAATACTATAAGAGCTAAGGATAATGTAAAATTGATATTTGCACTAACTGATTCAAAACCTGGAATTATACCCATCATATTTGCTGTAACTATAACAAGACCAAGAGTTGCTATAAGGGGCATATATATTCTGGCATTTTTTTCACCCATTGAATCTGAACCAATAGTAACAACACCTTTAAGGTATGCTTCCATAACATTTTGTGTACCTGTTGGTACAAGTTGAATTTTACTTGTCGCTGCTCTTGCAACTAACATAACAATAACTACTGTTAGTATTAAGTGAGCTCCTATATGAGGTACTTGTGCATGACCTACTAGTTCACCCAAGAATGTAAATAATCTACCTTCCATCTATTTTCCTTTTGTTGTATCTTTTATCGATATTTATTTCCGCAATTATATTATAATAATTATAAAAAACTTATAAATTTAATAAGTTTTTATAAGATTTTACAACTCTTTAAATCTGTATCCGTTTAATTCTAGTTGTTCTCTTATGTTATTTTGGTGTTCAACACCCTTAGTTTCAATACCTATAGTTACATTTGCATCACCAAAGTCAAGTGAAACAGAATTTCTATCATAGTCAATTTGTACAATATTTGCATTTAACTCTTCAAATATTTTTGTTAACCCTTTTAAACTACCTGGTTTATCTACTAGAGTTACTACAAGATTCATTTTTCTTGAAGATTTTACTAAACCTTTTTCAATAATTTGAGCTAACATGGTTACATCAATATTTCCACCACTTAAAGGTAAAACAACTTTTTTACCCTCAATATCTATTTTATTGTGCATAATTGAAGCAGCTCCAACTGCCCCAGCGCCTTCAACTACAAGTTTGTGTTGCTCTAATAAAAATAAAATTGCAGAAGCTATTTCGTTGTCTTCAACTTCAACTATCTCATCAACTAAATCTAAAACATAATCTAACATTCTAGGTGTAGTATCACGTACGGCAATACCATCCGCAATAGTTTTAACTGATATTGAGTCTATTGGAGTTTTAGCTTCAAATGATTCTTTCATAGCATGAGCACCAGATGCTACAACACCAATGATTTTTAAATTTGGATTTAACTCTTTTGCTGCAGTTGCAATTCCTGATATTAAGCCACCGCCTCCAATAGGAACTATAATAATATCTATATCGCTTATCTCTTCAAACATCTCTAAAGCTAAAGTACCTTGACCAGCAATCACTTCATCATCAGCAAATGGATGAACAAAAGATTTATCATTATTTTGTGCATATTCTATTGCATATTTATATGATTCATCATAGTTTGAACCGTGTAGAATTACTTCTGCTCCATATGATTTTACACCACTTACTTTTGTTAAAGGTGTAGCTTCAGGCATGATAATAGTCGCATCACAATTAAAGTGTTTACTACTAAAAGCAACACCTTGTGCATGGTTTCCAGCACTAGCTGCTACTACACCTTTTTTTCGTTCTGATTCACTTAAAGTTGCAATTTTATTAAATGCACCTCGTAGTTTAAAACTTCCTGTAAGTTGAAGGTTTTCTTTTTTTAGATATATATCTGCTTTATGTTTTTTACTTAAAATTGGAGCATATGCCACAGGCGTTGCTCTTATTATACCTTCTAGTCTATTTTTGGCTTCTTTTATTTTGTCAATGTTTATCATTCTTGGATTGTACAAAAAAATCGATAAAACTATCTTTACTTTTTAAATAATTTTCATTTGTATTAAAATTTAACATATGTTACTTTTAATTTTCGAATCATAACATTTTAAAGTCTTCTTTATCTCTTTAAACATACTAAATAAGTATCAAAGTGATTTTTTGTTAAAATCTCCTAAAATTATAGACTAAAATTAAAAGGTAAATTCATGAGTGATTATATATTAGTAGCAGGAACTGCAAATCCTGATTACGCTGCATTAGTAGCAAAATCTTTAGGAAAAGAGTTAGCTGAAGTAGAAGTAAAAAGATTTAGTGATGGTGAGATAAATGTAAATATCACTGAGTCAGTTCGTGGTAAAGATGTATTTATCATTCAACCAACTTGTGCTCCTGCAAATGATAACTTAATGGAACTTTTAATTATAGTTGATGCTTTAAAAAGAAGTAGTGCTGGGACTATAAATGCTGTTATTCCATACTTTGGATATGCAAGACAAGATAAAAAAGCAGCTCCTAGAGTTCCAATTACAGCTAAGTTAGTTGCAGATATGCTTCAAGTAGCTGGTGTTCAAAGAGTTATAACTTTAGATTTACATGCTGCACAAATTCAAGGGTTCTTTGATATTCCTGTAGATCATCTTACTGGTTCAACTCTATTTGTTGAATATATTAAGTCTAAAAATCTTAAGAACCCTATCATTGCATCTCCAGATGTTGGTGGAGTTGCACGAGCTAGAACTTATGCTGAGTCTTTAGGATACGATTTAGTTATTGTTGATAAAAAAAGAGAAAAAGCAAATGTATCTGAAGTTATGAATATTATTGGTGATGTTACTGGTCGTGATGTTATTATCCTTGATGATATGGTTGATACTGCAGGAACATTAACAAAAGCTGCTGATGTTCTAAAAGCTAAAGGTGCTACAAGTGTAATGGCATGTTGTACTCATGGTGTTTTAAGTGGTCCAGCATTTGATAGAATTGAAAAAAGTGCGTTGGATGAATTAGTAATCACAGATACTATCCCTTTATCTCAAGAGCATGATAAAGTTACTGTATTGACAGCTTCTGAAATTACAGCAAGAACAATTAAAAGAATATATACAAAAGAATCAATTCAAAGTATATTTATATAACACAATTTTAATATTTTTATAAAAATACAATTTATAAAAATATTAAGGAGAAATAATGAAAAAAATAATTTTATCAACAGTTGCATTAGCAAGTTTAGCAGTAGCTAGTGAATATAAATATGAAGTGACACCAATGGTTGGATATGTTGATACGAAAGAACATGTTGATCTAAAAAATCATAAAGTAGCTGGTATAGCTGTTTCATTTAATAAAGGTGATGATTGTAAATTTGACCAAATAGAATTAGGTATTTTACAAACTATTTCAGATGCAGACTATGAAAATAGTTCAGATGATACATCAATCACAAGAGCTTTTGTTAACGGTGTAAAAGAATACGCATTAAACGATAAGTTTAAACTATATGCCTTAGCTGGACTTGGATATGAACATATCAATACAAATTTAAATCATAATGATAGTGATCCATTTTTCAACTATGGAATAGGGGCAAAGTATAAAGTTTATAATGATGTAGCATTAAAATTTGATGTTCGACATTTATTAAAATTTGATGGTGACAAAAATGTTATGTATACTTTAGGTGTTGCAATACCATTTGGTGAAAAAGCAAATAAAGTTATTGATTTAGATAGTGATAATGATGGTGTTTTAGATTCTAATGATAATTGTCCAAATACAAAAGCTGGTGTTGAAGTTGGAAGTACAGGATGTGAAATTATTGTTAAAATTGATAAAGATTTAGATAATGATGGTGTAATGGATTCAGTAGATAGTTGTCTAAATACAGCACAAGGTGTAAAAGTTGATGCCTCAGGATGCGAGATTGTAGAAAAAATTATAGTAAAACCAGCTAGTTTAGGTGTGTTATTTGATACAAATAGTGCAAAGTTGAGAAGCTATGATATTGCAAAATTTGATAAGTATATAAAATATGTTTCAACAGTAGCTGGTTCAAAAATCGTTGTCGAAGGACATACTGATTCAGTAGGAAGTAGTAAATATAACTTAGCTTTATCTCAAAAAAGAGCTCAAAGTGTAAAAGTCCAATTTATAAAAATGGGTGTAGATGCAAATAAAATCGAGACAATTGGTTATGGAGAATCTAAACCAGCTGTTGATAATAAAACAAAAGAAAATAGACAAATAAATAGAAGAGTTACAGCTAAAATTGTTAAATAGATTTTAGTTAATTTAAGGAAAAATAAATTGCAAAGTAAAATAAGAAACTTTAGTATTATTGCTCATATTGATCATGGTAAAAGTACATTAGCGGATAGAATCATACAAGAGTGTGGAAGTGTGAGTGACAGAGAGATGTCAGCACAAGTTATGGATACAATGGATATTGAAAAAGAGCGTGGTATCACTATAAAAGCACAATCTGTAAGATTAAACTATGAAAAAGATGGCGAACATTATATATTAAATCTTATTGACACTCCAGGTCATGTTGATTTTTCTTATGAGGTAAGTAGAAGTTTAGCCTCGTCTGAGGGTGCTTTACTTATTATTGATGCTACTCAAGGTGTTGAAGCTCAAACTATAGCAAATGTTTATATTGCAATGGAAAATGACCTAACACTTATGCCAGTTGTAAATAAAATAGATTTACCATCTGCAGATCCTATGAGAGTTTTAGAAGAGACGGAAGATGCTATTGGACTTGATTGTACTGAGCATAATCTAATCTCTGCAAAAACAGGTGTTGGGGTAAGAGACTTAATCGATTCTATTGTTGATAGACTTCCAGCTCCTACAGGAGATGAATCTGCTCCAACAAAAGCACTTATTTATGATAGTTGGTTTGATAACTATCTTGGTGCTTTGGCACTAGTAAGAGTATATGATGGAAGTATCAAAAAAGGTCAAATGCTTCGTATGATGAATACAGGTTATGAGCATAAAGTTTTAGATTTAATGTATCCACATCCTATAAAACAAGAGAAAACAAATGAGTTAGAAACTGGTGAGATTGGTATTGTTATACTTGGACTTAAAACAACAGAAGCAATCGCAGTTGGTGATACAATGACAGATTTAAAAAATCCAACTGCTAATGTTATTGATGGTTTTGAACCAGCTAAACCATTTGTATTTGCTGGACTTTATCCAATAGACACAGATAAGTTTGAAGATTTAAGAGATGCGCTAGAAAGACTACAACTAAATGATAGCTCTATTAGTTTTGAACCAGAGAGTTCAGCGGCACTAGGAAGTGGTTTTAGAACAGGTTTTTTAGGTATGCTTCATATGGAAGTTATCAAAGAGAGATTAGAGAGAGAATTTAATCTTGACCTAATAGCAACAGCTCCAACTGTAGTATATAAAGTTTTAACAACTTCAGGTGAAGAGATGATGATACAAAATCCTTATGAGTTACCAAAAGTAAATTATATAGAAACTATCTCTGAACCTTATGTAAAAGCTACTATTTTAGTTCCTGATGAGTTTTTAGGAAATGTTATAACACTTCTTAACAACAAACGTGGTATTCAGATAAAAATGGACTATATAAATCAAAGAGTTCTTTTAGAGTATGATATACCTATGAATGAAATTGTTATGGATTTTTATGATAAATTAAAATCTACAACAAAAGGTTATGCATCTTTTGATTATGAAGTTACAGGGTTTAGACCTGGGAACTTGAAAAAACTTGATGTTTTAGTTGCGGGTGAAGCTGTTGATGCCTTGAGTATCATTGTTCCAGAAGAAAAAGCACAAGCAAGAGGTAGAGTTTTTGTTAAACAACTAAAAGAACTTATTCCAAGACAACTTTTTGAGGTTGCTATTCAAGCTAGTATCGGTAAAGATATTATTGCTAGAGAGACTGTAAAGTCTACTGGTAAAAATGTAACAGCAAAATGTTATGGTGGGGATATATCTAGAAAAAGAAAACTACTTGAGAAACAAAAAGCTGGTAAGAAACGAATGAAATCAATAGGAAAGGTATCGGTACCACAAGAAGCCTTTATGGCAGTATTGAAATTGGATTAAATTTCTATGAACAACTTCTTCGTTGTCAGAAAAATTAAAACACTCACTTACTTTAGTAAGCTCCTGTTTTAATTTTTCTTCCGCCTTGAATTTATCTCATATAAATTTATCCAATTTCAATACTCATTTTCGTAAACAACTAACTATTCAAAAATTAAAATCACAAAAGAGAAAATAAAATGCACACTAAAACAAAACAATTCGTAGAGAGTTCTAACTTTCAAAACTTTATCATTGGTTTAATCATAATAAACGGTATAACAATAGGGCTAGAGACTTCTAAATCTATAATGGTTGATTATGGAACTATCTTGCATATGTTTGACAAGTTTGTTATAACTATTTTTACAATAGAGATAATTATGAGAATTTATGTAAATAGGTTAGCTTTTTTTAAAGATGGTTGGAGTATATTTGACTTTATAATTGTTGCTATTTCTTTAGTACCTACAAGTGCTGGATTTGAGATATTAAGAGTACTTAGAGTATTAAGACTTCTTAGACTTATTACAGTTGTGCCTCAAATGAAAAAAATTGTTATGGCATTGGTTCAAGTTATACCAGGTATGGCTTCAATTGGAGCGTTATTGTCTTTACTTTTTTATATTTTTGCAATTATGGCTACACAACTATATGGGGAAGCATTTCCTCAATGGTTTGGTACTTTAGGTGAGACATTTTATACTTTATTTCAAATTATGACTTTAGAGTCTTGGTCTATGGGAATTGCAAGACCTGTTATGGAAGTTTATCCTTTGGCTTGGATATTTTTTATCACTTTTGTACTTATTGCTACATTTATTATGATTAATCTTATCATTGCAGTAGTTGTTGATGCAATGGGTGAATTAAACAATGATGAAGAATCTCATATTATTGATGAGATACACGAAAGTGAAGATCATACAAAAGTAGAGGTTCAAAAGCTACGAACTGAAATACAGGAGTTAAAAGAGTTAATTATACAACAAAATAAGAGTTGATATTTTAACTCTTATCTCTTTTACTCTCATCTACTTTAAAGCATAGTTTCAAATATACACACTATAAAAAATACTTTAATATGATTTCTCCTTAAAACATTACTCTTTACCATAATTTATTACCTTTAGTCTATTCATGATTTTAAAAAATATTTTTATTTAAAATAAGATTGGAGTATAATTAAGGTAAGAGATAAAAGAGTTACCCAAATTAATTGTATCAAAATAGGAGTATATCATCAAGAAAAGATTTAAACCAAAAGAGATGACCTCTTTTTTAAAAGAGGTACTCTTAATAAGCAATAATGGTGATTTAAAAATATTGTCTTATAAATGCCCTTGGGATATAAAAAATATAGAAGTTGAATATTTAGGTGAATACATATTTGAAGATGTTGATATTTTAGAATCAGATATATATTTAAAAAAAAGAAATTCTCAATATATTCAATTTAGTTTATTAGTGCCAGTAGTTGCTAATATGAATATATATAAAAATATTAATAGTAAAAATATAAAATCAGTTGAAGATTTTTTTAAATTTTATACTCAAATTATTGTAGATAGTGTAATATTTGTATATAATAGTAGAAATCCTAAAAGTTATCTGTTTAAATACAAATCAGTTGGACTTGGGGTATCAAATAATATATATAAAAAATATATATATAGAGTAAGGTTTGAGATTTTTGGTAAAGAAGAATGTATTTATTTTAATATCAAAAAATCTCAATTTATTAGTTAAATTAAAAAAAGGTATAACAATGGGAATAAATAGTGAATCGGTATTTGAAATAGATGGTGATAGTATATCAATAGATGAGTTAATAGCAGTTTTTAAAGAGTCAAAATCAACTAAAAAGAGTGAAAGTAAAGCTCAGCAAAAAAGGAATGATGAACAAGAATTAAAACCTTACCAAGCTGAACTTATTAAACTTCAACAATATTTAGAAGCAACAGACAAAAAGATGATAATACTTTTTGAAGGTAGAGATGCTGCAGGAAAAGGTGGAACAATAAGAAGAGTTACTAGATATATGGATGAAAAACATTATAGAGTTGTAGCACTTGGGAAGCCCACTGAAGTACAAAGAACGCAATGGTTTTATCAAAAATATATTCAACATTTTCCAAGAGGTGGAGAGATAGTTTTATTTGATAGAAGTTGGTATAATCGAGCTATGGTAGAGTCTGTTTTTAA
The DNA here is from genome assembly GCA_034723795.1 of Campylobacterota bacterium. Lineage (GTDB taxonomy): Bacteria > Campylobacterota > Campylobacteria > Campylobacterales > Arcobacteraceae > JAIOSF01. The sequence continues at coordinate 2,918 of JAYEPG010000018.1, read as the reverse complement.
TTTTTGTACTCAAAAAGAGTATGATGATTTTATGAAAGGTGTAAAAGGATTTGAAAAAGATTTAACACGTCAAGGAACAATCCTTGTGAAACTTTACTATAGTGTTACTAAAGATGAACAAGCTAGTAGATTTGAAAGACGTAAAAATGATCCATTAAGACAATGGAAACTTAGTGAAATAGATATGCAAGCTCAAGAGAAATGGGATGATTTTACAACTACAAAATATAATATGATAAAACAAACACATTCCCATAATGCACCATGGACAGTAGTAAGATCAAATGATAAACATAAAGCAAGATTAGAGTCTTTAAAAGTTATTTTAAACTCTATCAATTATGAAGGAAGAGATGATTCTCTAAACTTTGCTTTAGATTCTGAAATAGTTATTTCAGGAGCAAGAGAAGTTGAAATTATGGATGTACAAAGAGCTAGTAACGGTAAGTTTATAGGTTAATAATTTAAATATCAAGGGTAAATAATGAAAAATAAAAAAATAGATAATAAAAAACCAGAAGTAAAAAATGGTAAAGTGCAAGTTTGGGTAAAAACAAAAACTTTAGAGTATGAAAAAGAGTTATCAGCTTTACAAGTAGAACTTTTAAAATTACAAAACCATGTTAAAGATAAAGGTCTTAAAATTTTAATGATTTTTGAGGGTAGGGATGCTGCTGGAAAAGGTGGAACAATTAAAAGAATCACAGAACATTTAAATCCAAGGGGAGCTAGAATAATTGCCTTGGAAAAGCCAAGTGATAAAGAAACATCACAATGGTATTTTCAAAGATATGTAAAACATTTACCATCTGCAGGTGAGATAGTTTTATTTGATAGAAGTTGGTATAACCGTTCTATGGTTGAACCTGTTATGGGATTTTGTACAGAAAGACAACACCATAAGTTTTTAAAAGATGCACCAGAGTTTGAAAAAATGATTGTTGATGAGGGTATTCAAATATTTAAGTTTTATTTCTCTGTATCTAAAGATGAACAAGCAAGAAGATTTAAAGCTAGAGAAACTGATCCATTAAAACAATATAAACTTTCTCCAGTTGATAAAGAGTCTCAAAAATTATGGGATGAGTATACATTAGCTAAATTTATGATGCTAAGTGCTACACATACAGACTCTGCACCTTGGACGATTGTAAAAAGTGATGATAAAAAAAGAGCTAGAATAAACTGTATAAAACATATTTTAAATTTTGTTAAGTACCCAAATCAGATTAGTAAAAAGAAGATAGTAACTGATAAAGAGATTATTATTTATGGTAGAGATGAAGCTATTAAAATGGAGAAAATGCTTAAATTTTCCCTTAAGTAGAATAAAAATAATTTAAGAGGATAAGCTATATCTTCTTAAATTATGGACAGCTGTTAAGAACAGTGTCCACCTCCACAACAGCCACCTGATTGTGCCTCTTCTTTTTGATTAACTGAAATTATAAAGTTATCACCATCTTGTCTTGCATTAAATTCATGCTTTTGACAAAACTTATTATTCATATAATTTAGCATTTGATTTAGCTGAATTTCTGCTTCATCTATTGATGCAAAATTCATATTGTTTTCATAAGCACTTCTTTTGAAACATCCACACTCTTTTTCTACTATAATTGTATTCATTATATATCTCCTGTTTGTTAAATTTATTTTGTAGATTATCAAGTGATACTTATTTTAAAATTATGTGGGATAATTAGATTTTTTATTATATAATATTTTATGAGATGCATCACTTGTCAAAACTTATCATTTTGGATAATTTGTAAGAATTGTCAAAAAAATTTATTAGACCCAACTTTTAATAAAAGAGAGTTAGAAAAAGATTTTTTTGTTTATAGTTTTTATAATTATGAGGACTTGAAGTTATTATTAAATACTAAGTATGAATTTTATGGAGATAAGATATTTAACATACTAGCCAAACTATCTTTAGAAAAATTTGCAAATAATTTTGAATATAATGATACGGTTTACGCAATACCAGTAGATGATCATACAAGACATGAGTTTTCACAAACTGCAATTTTAACAAATAATTTAAAATCTAAAAATATAATACCAATTTTTAATACCCTAAAAGCAAACAATATAATAAAATATGCTGGAAAAGATTTGGCATTTCGTAAAAAAAATAAAAGAGATTTTATTTATAATGGAAAAGAAAATATAAAAGTGATTTTAGTTGATGACTTAGTTACAACAGGTTCAACAATACTTGAAGCAAAAAAAGTTTTAGAGCAATCTAATTGTGAAGTATTGTTTGCTTTAACCATAAGTGATGCAAGAGTATGATAAAATCAAAAAAATTTATAAATATAGGAAAAAATATTGGTAGCAATAATTGACTATAATATGGGAAACTTAGCAAGTGTATATAACGCTTGTAAACTAATTGGTGTAGAAGCTGATATAGTTAGTGATCCATCAAAAGTAAAAGAGTATGATAGAGTGATATTACCAGGAGTTGGTGCATTTGCCGATGCTATGGAACATCTTGAATCTACAGGTATGAAAAAAGCTGTTTTAGAGTTTGCAGCATCTGGTAAGCCTATGATTGGTATATGTTTGGGTATGCAACTTTTATTTGAATCTTCAGAAGAGTTTGGTTTAAATAAAGGACTTGGTTTAATACCTGGAAAAGTAGTAGCCTTTGATAAATCAAAAATGGATATGGATGACCATAAAGTTCCACATATAGGATGGAATAAACTATTTCATAAAGAATCAGAACTTTTTAAAGGTTTAGATGATCCATACTTGTATTTTGTACACTCTTTTCATGTGGTTACAGAAGATAAATACACTATAGGTACAACACACTATGGATATGATTTTACAAGTGCAGTAAAAAAAGATAATATCTACGGTTTTCAACCACACCCAGAAAAGTCACACGACAATGGGATACA
>JAYEPG010000017.1:0-3734 GCA_034723795.1 Campylobacterota bacterium | reverse complement strand
TTTAAATAAAAACTTTAATTTTTACGATGATATATCATTTTCTACAGCTTGTACATCAAGTGCAAATGCTATTGGATATGGATATGAGGTATTACAAAAAGGGATATATAAAAATGCCTTAGTTGTAGGTATTGATTCTTTATGTCAAACTACAGTTGGTGGATTTTTATCACTTGGTGTTTTATCTTCAAACCCTTGTAAACCTTTTGATAATCAAAGAGATGGTATGAATGTATCAGAAGCAATCGGATGTTTACTTTTAGAAACAACTCCAAAAGACAACTCTACTGAAATATGTGGTGTTGGATATAGTAGTGATGCTTTTCATATGACTCAACCTCATTGTGATGGTTCACAAACTTGTATGCAAAATGCACTAAATAGTGCAAATATACAACATGACCAAATTAATTATATAAATGCTCATGGCACAGGAACAGTTGCAAATGATACTGCAGAAGCCCAATCAATTGCTAAAGTTTTTAAAAATAGTCCAAAAGTTAGTTCTACAAAGTCTATTACAGGTCATACTTTAGGTGCTGCTGGGGCTATTGAAGCTATTATTTCTGATATGATAATTCAAAACCAAACTATACCTACAAATACTTTTTTAGATGATGCACAAAATGAAGATCTAAATTTTTCAAATAAAACCATCAAAAGTGAAGTAAACTACATTTTAAGTAACTCATTTGCATTTGGTGGAAATAATTGTAGTTTAATATTTGGGAAAGTTGAGCAAAATAATAATGAATATTAATTTAGAGATACTTAATAGTTCTTATATATATGCACCTACTCAAATAGAAGAGTTAAATACAAAAGTGCTTGTACCTAAAATGGTTACAAGAAGAAGATTGACAAGGGCTTCAAAAATAGCAATTTATTTAAACTCTTTATGTGAATTTGAAGATGGTAGAATTATATTTGGTAGTGCTTTTGGAGAACTAGATGCAACGGCTAGTATTTTAAATAGTATCAATTCTAAAGAGCAAATTAGTCCAACAAGTTTTCAAAACTCTGTATACAATACTGCGGTATCATACCTTTCAATGATTAATAAAAACAAACATGAAATTATGACTATTTCAAATGGAGATGAAACTTCTCTAAATATTTTAAAAGCAGGTGCAATTAAAGCACTAGATGGTGACACTATACTTTTAATGGGGTGTGAGACTTTAAATATACCAAATATAGATCAAGTAAACAGTTGTATCGACTTTTTAGAGTGTGGTGTTGCATTAAAAGTTAGAGTTACACAAAAAAAAGCAAATATAACTTTCGATGATTCAAATCAACAAAACTTTCCAAAATCACTGGTAACTATGATAAATATTGCAAAAAATATTGATAAAGATAAAGTTAATATTATTGAGATAAATATATGAATAAAACAATCATAATTGTACCTACATATAACAATCCAAAAACAATAAAAGAGGTTGCATTTGATGTAATAGAGCATGGATTTGAGTGTATCATTTGTGATGATGGTTCGGATATACCTATTGAGAGTTTATTTAATGAAGATGAAAAACAAAATATCTATTTTGTAAGAGATGAGATAAATCAGGGTAAAGGTGCTGCAATTATAAATGGTACTCTTAAAGCAAAAGAGTTAGGTTTCACACATGTTCTTAGTATGGATGGAGATGGTCAACACTTAGCTAATCAAGCTTCTAAACTAATAGATATTTGTGGCACTGATGAGATAATAATAGGTGCAAGAAACTTTGACCTAGAACATGTACCAAATGCTAGTAAATTTGGGAGGTGGTTTAGTAATATGTGGGCAAAATGGGACACTGGTCAGAATATTACTGATTCTTTGTCTGGTTATAGAATTTATCCTATCTCAATTTTGGATTTAGATATTAAAACTAAAAGATACGATTGGGAAATGGAAGTTATCGTTCGTCATGCAGATATAGGTAAAAAAATAAAAGAGGTTATTATTGAGTGTTATTATCCAACACCTCAACAAAGAGTTAGCCACTTTCATAAATTTAAAGATACTATGGCAATAGTATGGGTTCATATCCAAATATTACCATTTAAATGGATTAAGTGGCTAAATCCATTTAAGTAATAAAATATTAAAGTAATGTTTTATATATTACTAATAAGTAATATGATATTATTTAAATAATATTACATTACTAAGGAAAATATGATGTTAGAAAGTTATTTTGAAGTTGGAAAGCCTGTAAGTGATGAGAAGTTTATAGGTAGAGAAAAAGAGTTAAAGCAGTTAGATTTTTTTGTAAAACAAAATCAAAGTATTGTTCTAGTAGCACCTAGACGATATGGTAAAACATCAATAGTTAAAAAGTTTTTTAGTACATTGTCAAAAGAATATTTTAAAATAGAGATAGACTTTATGAGATATATATCAAAAAAAGATCTAGCAGATGCTATTATAGAAAAATGTTATGAAAATATAGAATATAAGAAAGCTATAGAAGATATGAAAAGTGGTTTATTATCATTTTCAAAAAAGCTTTCTAGTTTGATAAAAATCAATATTGGAGTACTAGAACTTGATGGTTTTGAAAAGTTTTTAAATAAAGAGAATATTGATGAGGATAGTTATTTAATCTATGCTTTTGAATTTGCAGAAAAGTTCTCTAAAGCACATAATAAACAATTGATTTTTTTTATTGATGAGTTTGCAGAAATATCAAAATACGATAAAAATAATGATTTATTAAAACAACTTCGTTCGGTTATTCAACATCAAGAAAATATTACATATATTTTTGCAGGTTCTCAGCCAACATTAATGAATAAAATATTTTTAAATAAAGATGAACCATTTTTTAAATTTGCAACAGTTATGAAAATAGGGAAACTAGATAAAGATAGTTTTATACTTTATTGTGAAAAGTTATTTAAAATTAAATCAATAAAATGTGATAAAAACTATATAGAAGATATATATCAGTTTTGTGGTGGTGTAGCATACAACCTATCTTTGAGTATGATGATGCTACTCATGCAAAATGAAAAAGAGATAAAAAATGATAATATTGAAGAAACAAAAAATCAAGTATTAAATGTCAGTGGATTTGGATATGAAAATGAGATAGAATTATTAAAAAGAAGAAAACATCACTTTGAAGTAATAGTTCAAATAGTCAAAGATTTAAATCCATATCTATTAAAAAATATAAAAAAACAAAATATTAATAATATATTAAAAAATTTAGAAATAGATGGAATAATAGAAAAATCTGATGATAAATATATATTAAATGATATTGTATTTGGGTATTATTTAAAAAATAGATTGTTAAATTAGTTCTAAATACAGGTTGAATTGATAATAACTATTTAATTAAATTATAAAATATATGATATAATATTTTCAATCAATTGAAAACTAAAAAGGATTTTATTGTGAATCAAGAGATAAATTTAGAAAAACACACTCAATTATCACAACTTTATTTTTCATTACCTACACCAAAATTTAAAAAATACCTATTTGATAAAATTCTAAAATAGATTTAAGTAGAAGAGCTTTATTTTATGAGTTACATAGTTTATCTTTTAGAGAGTTTTTATCTATAAAGTATAATATAAATTTACCTGTACTAACACTAGATGATATTTTAAAAAATCATCAAGATATAGCTGCTGATATAAAAAAACAGTTTAAACCATTAGAATACTTTAACTACTACAAAGAGTTTGGAACTTATCCATTTTTTACAGAAGGTGAACTTGGG
>JAYEPG010000016.1:0-44105 GCA_034723795.1 Campylobacterota bacterium | reverse complement strand
TAAGCTTATCGATAGTTTAAAATCTTCAACTTATAAAACAAATATTCATCGTAAAAGTAAAAAAAGAAGATAGTTACATAGTGATATAAAGATGACTATGAAATATGCAAAACTAGCATCTGATAGTGGGAAAAATGCTATTGAGGAATTGTATAGATAGTTTGTGTTACAATTGCAAATCATAAATCATAAATTATAGTGGTATATGCAAATTTTACACATACCACATAAAATAGAAGGTTAAAAAGCATGAATGATGATAATGTAGTTTTATACAATGATGGAGAGATAGAATTAAATGTTTCTATAAATGATGAAACTACTTGGCTTAATAGAAATCAAATATCTCAATTATTAGATAGAGATGTAAAAACTATAGGTAAGCATATTAATAATATTTTTAAAGAAAAAGAATTAGAAAAAAATGCAGTTGTCGCAAATTTTGCGACAACTGCAAAAGATGGTAAAAAGTACGATGTTGAATACTATAATTTAGATGTAATTATATCTATTGGCTATAGAGTAAAATCTCAAAGAGGTGTGAAATTCAGACAATGGGCAACAAAAGTATTAAAAAGCTACATCACAGATGGTTATGCTATTAATAGTGATAAAATCACAAATGATAGATTTGTATCGCTTGAGAACAAAGTTAATCTTATAAGTTCCAAACTAAACAATATGTCAGATTCATTAGAAGATAACACACTTCAACCAAAACAACAAATATTTTTCAATGGTCAAGTTTTTGATGCACACAGTTTTATATCAGATTTAATCCGTACTGCAAAATCATCTATTGTTTTAATTGATAATTATATAGATGATACAACTCTTACGCTTTTTAGTAAAGTTCCAGATATAAAAGTTAGTATCTATACTCATACTATTTCAAAACAATTGAAACTAGATTTAACCAAGTACAATAAACAATACTCAAATATCACAATAAAAACTTTTAAAGATTCTCATGATAGATTTATGATAATTGACAATCAAGAGGTGTATTTAATAGGTGCTAGTTTAAAAGATTTGGGTAAAAAATGGTTTGGATTTTCTAGGCTTGATATATCTTTACTTGATGTTATGCTTAAAAAATTACCAAACTATACACTTTATAAATAAATTTTAAATTTTATAAAACCATCTAAACACACGATAAACAGGGGCGAAACCTATATATATCAATTTTTATAATAATTAATATAAGTTAAAATAGGCTATTATATGTGATAAATTTTTGGAGAATAAATTAAATGAAAAACTTAACAATAAGAATGAAATTAATACTTTCATTTACAACAATTGCAATATTGGTTTCAATAATGGCTGGATATAGTATATATGGAGTAGGTAAATCATCAGATGGATTTACAAGCTATAGAGAGATGGCAAAAGATAGTTTATTGGCTTCAAGAGTACAAGCTAATATGTTAATGGTAAGGATGAATGTGAAGGATTTCTTAGAAACACCAATTCAAAAAGAGATTGATGAATTTGAAGGTTACTATAAAAAAACAGATGGTTTTGTAAAAGAAGCATTAGTAGAGATTCAAAAGCCAAGTCGTTCACCAATAGTAAAAGAGGTATCTGAAAAATTAAAAGCTTATCACGGACATTTTTATGAAGTAGTAGAGTTTTATAAAAAAAGAAATGATGTAGTAAATAATAACTTGGATATAAATGGTAAAAAGATTGAACAACTTTTATCTAAAGTTATGATAAGTGCAAAAAAAGATAAAGATATTGAAGCTTCATTAAGTGCAGCTCAAAGTATTAGAGCACTTTTATTAGCAAGACTTTATACAGCTAAATATTTAGCATCAAATGATATGGCACATGCAAAAAGAGTTGATAAAGAATTTACAGATTTACAACATGATTTAAAAAATTTAAGAAAAGAGATTCAAAATCCTAAAAGAAGAAGTCAGCTAAAACAAGCAGTAGTATTAATAGACACATATAGAAATGGTGTAAAATCAATAGTAACAATTATTAAAGATAGAAATGAGATAATTGATAATAAGTTAAATAAAATTGGACCACATATTGCTAAGCTATCTGAAGATGTAAAGCTATCAATCAAAAAAGACCAAGATACTATTGGACCTGAAGTTGTACAAATTAATGCTGATTTAGAACATATGACTGAATTGATTGCATTTATTATTATCACATTAGTAATTACATTTGGTGTTATGATTCCTGCTAGTATTAATAAAGTTATTTCAAATTTTCAAGATGGTGTATTAGCTTTCTTCAAATACCTAAATAGAGAATCCTCAGATGTTCAAGCACTTGAAGAAACAAATGATGAGATAGGGGTAGTTGCAAAGGTAGTAAATGAAAATATTACTATTACTAAAGAAGCAATTGAAGCAGAACGAGAACTTATCAATGAAGGTGTTGATGTAATGAGTGAATTCGAACAAGGAGATTTAACTCAAAGAATAAATGGTAAGTCAAGCAATCCAGCTTTAAATGAACTCAGAGATGTAATTAATAAAATGAGTGATAATTTGGAAAATAATATTGATAATATTTTAGATATTTTAGAGCAATATTCATCATTTAATTATTTAAATAAATTAGAAACGAAAGATTTAAAACAGCATTTATTAAAATTAGCAAATGGTGTAAATAGCTTAGGTGATTCAACAACTCAAATGCTAGTAGAAAACAAGTCAAATGGTATAAGCCTACAAAATAGTTCAGATAGACTTTTATCAAATGTAGATAGCCTAAATACAGCATCAAATGAAGCAGTCGCTTCACTAGAAGAAACAGCAGCAGCACTAGAACAAATCACATCAAATATATCTAACAATACTGAAACAGTAGTAAAAATGTCAAGTTATGGAAATGATGTAAAAGGTTCAGTAAGCTCAGGACAAAGTTTAGCAAATAAAACAACAGTAGCAATGGATGAGATAAATAGTGAAGTAACATCTATTAGTGATGCTATATCAGTAATAGACCAAATAGCATTTCAAACAAATATCTTATCTTTAAATGCGGCAGTAGAAGCAGCAACAGCAGGTGAAGCTGGTAAAGGTTTCGCAGTTGTAGCCCAAGAGGTAAGAAACCTAGCAAGTAGAAGTGCAGAAGCAGCCAATGAGATAAAAGTATTAGTTCAAAACGCTACTAACAAAGCAAATGCAGGTAAATCAATAGCAGATGAGATGATAGATGGATATACTCACCTAAATGAATCTATCACTAAAACACTTGATATGATTTCAGATGTAGAGATGGCTTCAAAAGAGCAACAAGGTGGAATAGAACAAATCAATGATGCAGTAGCCGAACTAGACCAACAAACACAAAAAAATGCAAGTGTAGCATCTCATACAAAAGATATTGCAGTACAAACTCAAACTATAGCTCACGATATAGTAAAAGATGCAGATGAAAAAGAGTTTGTAGGAAAAGATAGTGTAAAAGCAAAAATAGTGAATAGCGGTCACGAAGTGAATTTTCCTCGAAAAGATACGGGAAATAACAAATCGACACCAAGACCCTCAAAAGTAAATACACAAAATAAACCTACAAAGAAATCTACAATTAAACCAGTAGTATCAGACAACTCAAATGATGAATGGGCAAGTTTCTAAAACTTGTCTATTGATAAAATAATATAAGTATAAACTATCTGCTAAACTTATTGATAGTTTAAAATCTTCAACTTATAAAACAAATATTCATAGAAAATCAAAGAGTAGGAAAAGATACTAATAATAGTTTTAGATACCAATAAAGATTGTATCTAAAATAATTAATATAAAAAATACAATACCTAAGTAACCATTGATTGTAAAAAATGCTTTATCAATTTTTGTAAAATCTCTACTTACTATTATATGTTCATAAGTAAGCATTATTACACTTACAACAATTGCTAAGTATCCAAATAAACCAAGATTTGCTTCTATTACAAATAAAGTCCAAAATAGTATTGTAAATCCATGCATAATTTTAGAAAATAGCATAGTCTTTTTTGCACCATACTTTGACGGTATTGAGTGAAGTCCTAGTTTTTTATCAACCTCTATATCTTGTAAAGAGTAAAGTAAATCAAATCCAGCAACCCAAAAAAGTACACCAGTAGCTAAATACACAGACCATAAAGTTATAGTTTCACTAACGGCAACTACTCCAGCAATAGGAGCAAGACCCAAAGATACACCTAATATAATATGAGCAAGTGCAGAAAATCTTTTAAAATAAGAGTAACTACCAACAATAATTAAGATTGGAATTGCCAAATCAAAAGCAAGAGGGTTAACAAAATATGCGACAACTATAAAACCTATACCGTTTAATAGTGTGAAAGCTAACATCTGATTTGCATTGATTCGACCATCTACACTTGGACGGTTTACTGTTCTAGGGTTTAGGGCATCTATATCTCTATCTAAGTATCTATTAAATCCCATTGCAAAGTTTCTAGCAGTTAAAGCTGCTAAAGTTCCAAGAAGAAGTAGACCCCATCCAAACCAACCAGAAGCTGCAACTACCATTGCTATAAATATAAAAGGTAGTGAAAAAATTGAGTGTTTGAACATAACAAGTTCGTTAAAATCGTTTAGAAGTTTATTTATCAAAGTTGTCCTTTTAGTATCAATAAGGTGGATTTTACTATAATTATATTTATAATGATATGAAAGGGTTTTTTTGTACAAAGAGTTAGCAATAGTAGCACCAACAGCATCAGGTAAAACAGCTTTATCTATTGAATTAGCACATAAAATAGATGCAGTTATATTATCTTTAGATAGTTTAGCTGTTTACAAACAAATAGATATAGCATCTGCCAAACCTACAGTAGATGAAAGAGATGGTATTGTTCATTTTGGTATAGATAAGGTTTATCCAAATGAAAAGTTTGATGTAATTGAGTTTATACAAGAGTATAAAGATGCAAAAGAGTATGCTATACAAAATGGTAAAAATTTGATAATTGTAGGTGGTACAGGTTTTTATTTAAAATCGATGATTGAAGGGTTATCACCTTTTCCAACTTTATCTAAAGATACAATCTCAATAGTAAAAGAAAAAATGTTAAAGATTGAAAAAGTATATGAAGAGTTAAGTATCAAAGATAACTCATATATGAAAAATATATCTTCAAATGATACTTATAGAGTGCAAAAAGCATTAGAGATATATACACAAACAAATCAAACTCCATCACTATATTTTGAACAAAATAAACCGACACCTGTTATTTCAGATATTAATATTTTTGAAATTCAAACTGATACAGACAAATTAAGAGATAGAATAAAACTAAGAACTAAACAGATGATAAAAAGCGGTATTATTGATGAGGTTATATTTTTAGAAAAAGAGTATACTAGAAAACCTAATTCGATGGGATCAATAGGTATTATTGAGACATTAGATTACCTTGATGGAAAGATAAATAAAGAACAATTAGAGGAACAAATTTATATCCATACTTCACAGCTAGCTAAAAGACAAAGAACATTTAATAAGTCACAATTTGGTCATGTTTATAAAGAAAATCTAGAAAACTTAGAAAAAAAATATTATCTATGGTATAATAATTGGAAATAGTAATAGTATATAATAATCTAAAAGTCTCGTGAGGGTAATTAATGACAAAAGAACAACTTGAATTAAGAGTAGAAGAATTAGAGGATAGATATTATCATGATAATTTAACAGGGCTTCCTAATAGGGTTAAGTTGTTAGATGATATTGAACTTGAGAAACCAGAAAGCTTATTGTTAATTGATATTAAGGGATTCTCTACTATAAATGATTTTTACGGAATGAAAATCGGAGATAAAGTTCTTCTTGCTATTACAAACTTTTTGGAAACATTAATTGCAGATGATAATAGATTTTACAAAATATCAGCAGATCAATTTGTATACCTAGAGACTCAAAAAGATATTGAAAATCATGTTTTTAACGAAGAAAAAGCTAGAGGGATGATGTCTAGAATAGAAAATACGCCTATTAAAGTAGAAGTTGCAGATAATAATATAATAGATATTAATATATATGTTAGTGTTGTATTGGTAAATGGTGTAAAATCAAATAATATTTTAGAGTTAGCTGATATGACTCTTCATTATGCAAAAGATACAAGACAACCATTTTTAGAGTATAGTGCTGATTTAAAATTAACAGAAAAATTTGAAAAAGATCTTGCTGGTGTTAATATGGTAAAAAGTGCATTAGAAGAGGATAGGCTAATCGCTTATTATCAACCAATTGTAAAATCATATGGAAACTCTTTTGAGTGTCTTGTAAGAATTCAAGATGGAGATAGAGTTATCTCTCCATTCTTTTTTCTAGATGCGGTTACAAAAACAAAGTACTATTCTCAGTTAACACAAAGAATGATAGAAAAATCTTTTCAATACTTTACAGATAAAGATGTGACTTTTTCAATCAACTTATCATTTGATGATATCAAAGATGCTGAACTAATAGAATTTTTAAAAAGTAAAATGAAAAAGTATGGTGTAGAGAAACAGTTAATACTAGAGATATTAGAGAGTGAAAATATTCAAGATTTTACTTTAATTAGAAGTTTCATACATGAGATGCAAGAAAAAGGTGTTCAGATAGCAATCGATGACTTCGGTAGTGGATATTCAAACTTTACATATCTATCAGAATTAAAACCTGATTACATAAAAATTGATGGAAGTTTGATAAAAGATATAGCTACAGTTGAAGAGTCATATATATTAGTTAGAACTATAACAAATCTTGCACATGAGCTTGGAATTAAAGTTGTTGCTGAGTATATTGAAAATGAAGCTATTTACAATAAAGCGAAAAGATTATATATAGATGGTTATCAAGGTTACTTTTTAGGAGCTCCAAACTCTACAATGGAATTGTTACCAATGTAATCATCCTTAACTATCATTAAATATATTACAGTTTAAAAGCTGTTTCTTATCGTTACACTCAACTACATAAAATAACTACAAAAATCATATAAACCCTACTATCATAAGTTAACATTTAATTATAATTAGATATTATTTGTCCAATTATAGTCAATTATTTCTAAAATATTTTGATAAAAAAGGGGAAAAAATGGAACATATGGATTTTGCACATCCTTATTTCGGTGCATTTATAATGTTTTTATTAACATTTGGTGCATTTGCAGCAACAACTATGTTGTCGAGATTTGTTGGTGGTAAACTAGCAAGAAAAAATACTGAGAAACTTAAGTGTACACTTTATGAGTGTGGACCAGAGGTTACAAAGCAGCCCAATACTGTATCGGTACAGTTTTATTTAATGGCACTTTTATTTATACTTTTTGATGTGGAGATTATTTTTATGTTTCCATGGGCAGTTGATTTTAAAGTATTAGGTTGGTTTGGTTTTATTGAGATGATACTATTTATTATTTTATTAACAGTTGGATTTATATACGCATGGAAAAAAGGAGCGCTTGAATGGCACAGCATAAAGTAAACTATTTACAAGAAGGTGGAGAAGCTATAAAGCTTACTACAGTTGATAAAATTGTAAACTTTGGACGAAGTAATTCACTTTGGCCAATGACTTATGGACTAGCTTGTTGTGCTATTGAGATGATGGCAGCAGGTGGTTCTAGATTTGACTTCGATAGATTTGGTACTATTTTTAGAGCCTCTCCTAGACAATCAGATGTTATTGTAGTTGCAGGAACTCTTACAAAGAAACATGCAGAGTTTATGAGAAGACTATATGATCAAATGCCAGATCCTAAATGGGTTATATCTATGGGAAGTTGTGCCAATACAGGTGGTATGTTTAATACATACGCAACAGTTCAAGGTGTTGATAGAGTAGTTCCTGTAGATATTTATCTACCAGGTTGTGCCCCACGACCTGAAACATTACAATATGCATTGATGATGTTACAACAAAAAATCAGAAGAGAGCCAGCGGGTATGGCTCAAAGAGCAAAGAGGTTAATATAATATGAGAGCATATAAACCAAAAGATGATGTACAGAAAAAATCATACTACAATGATAGATTTTATATCACGCCAACATTAGCAAAATCATCAATCTATACAGATTCTGTATTAGCACAAGATGTATCAAGCTTATCAAATGTTGTAGAAGTGGTTGAATCATATATTGAGATGGATCATTTAGTGATTATTATAAATCAAGAAGATAATGTAAAAGCTATTAAACATCTTAAAGAGATTAGAGCTTATGATTTTATGGTGGAGTTAACTGCTGTTGACTATATCGCTTCTAGAGGTGGATTTGAGATTGTTTATGAGATGTTATCAACTTCTAAACACAAAAGAATCAGAGTAAAAGCATTTTTAAAACAAGGTCTTGCAATAGAAACTATTGAGCCTTTATTTAGAATGGCTGATTGGTCTGAGAGAGAGATGTATGATATGTATGGTGTTGTTGCAAATAACCATCCAAATCTAAAAAGAATTCTTATGCCTGATGATTGGAATGATCATCCATTATTAAAATCTTATCCTCTTGAAGGTGATGAAGCTGCTTCATGGTATGAAGTTGATAAGATTTTTGGTGTTGAAGCTAGAGAAATTGTAGGTCCTGAGTTAAGAGATTGTGCATGTGTTGATAGATATGACACAGAGCGATTTGCAAGACTTGGACATGAAGTTCATAAAGGTACTGAAATATCTGAAGGAAATGAACCAGATACTCCTATTAGATACCAAGAAGAGGGTGGAGTTCAATTATTTGGTAAGAAATTAGTTACACCATTTGATGAGATTGAAACTACATACTTGAAAGAGAGAAGATAATTATGCAAGTAAAAAATAGATTAAAACCTTTCTTTGAAAATATTACTTTTGAAAGAGAAGATAATACTATGGTGGTTAACTTTGGACCACAACATCCATCTGCACACGGACAGCTTAGATTGATGTTAGAACTTCAAGGCGAAGAAGTTGTAAAAGCTTATCCAGATGTTGGATACCTACATAGAGGTATTGAAAAAATGGGTGAAAATATGATTTATAATGAATTCTTACCTACAACAGATAGAATGGATTATATCGCTTCATCTTCAAATAACTACGGATATGCATTAGCAGTTGAAAAACTAATTGGTGTAGAAGCACCTAGACGTGCTGAGGTTATTAGAACAATGCTTTTAGAGTTAAATAGAATTATCTCTCACCTTTTCTGGTTAGCAACACATGCACTAGATGTTGGTGCTATGTCAATCTTCCTTTATGCATTTAGAGAAAGAGAATACGCAATGGATTTAATGGAAGACTACTGTGGAGCTAGACTTACACATAGTGCTATTAGAATCGGTGGTGTTCCTTTAGATTTACCAGATAATTGGTGTGAAGATTTAGTAAAATTTATGACAGTTCTAGAAGAACAAATTCCAATTTATGAAGGTCTTTTAACAGAAAATAGAATCTGGAGAATGAGACTTGAAAATGTTGGTATAATTTCACCTAAACTAGCACGAGAATGGGGAGTTACTGGTATTGCATTAAGAGGAAGTGGTATTAAATGGGATTTAAGAAAAGAGATGCCTTATGGTTTATACCCTGAGTTAGATTTTGATATTCCAGTTGCCAATACTTGTGATTCGTATGGTAGATATAAATGTTATATGGCTGAGTTCTATGAGTCTACAAAAATACTTAGACAGCTTATCCCTATGTATAAAGAATCAGACACTCAACTTATGGCACATAGTCCAGAGTATATCTCTTGTACTAAAGAAGAGATGATGACTCAAAACTACTCTTTAATGCAACATTTCGTTCTTGTAACACAAGGTATGAGACCACCAGTTGGTGAGGTTTATGTGGCTACTGAATCACCTAAAGGTGAGTTAGGTTTCTATATTGTAAGTGATGGTTCACCATACCCTTACAAACTAAAGTGTAGAGCTCCTAGTTTCTGGCATACTGGAATTTTAGCAGATATTTTACCAGGTACTCAGTTAGCTGATGTTGTTACTATTATTGGTAACCTAAATATTGTATTTGGGGAGATAGATAGATAATGAAAAGATATGACCTAAGAGAATTAAACGCTGATTTTATGCCTAGAATGATTGAGTTAATGAACAATGATGTTAAAGATGGAGAAAATGGTATTTTCCTTTTTGAGATTGGTGATTTTGCTACAGTTCAAGCAACAGCAGATATGGTAAAAGAGAATAATTGGACATTAATGAACTCATTAAAATTTAATGAGGTTGATTGGACAATAGTTGTTAAAAAAGAACAACCTGAAATAGAAGTTGAACCATCAACTGAAACAGAAGAAAGCAAATAGGCTTTTGAGGATAAATTTTGAGTAAAGTATATTTTTCAAATTGGCAAGGTGAGATTGTAGATAATAGAAGCGTGGCTCTTGATGAGTGGGCTGAAGCATCTTCAAAATTTCCTGTTAATTATAATAAAGAGTTATCAACAAAAGCATTTGTAGGTTGGGATGGTTTCGCACTATTTCAAGAAGATGTGGATGTTGTGAAGCTTGCTATGAATTATGCTAGACAATATCAAGAGTATAGTGAAGCTTGTGGAAAGTGTACACCTGGTAGATGGGGTGGACAAATCCTTTATGATATGCTAGATAAAATAGCAAGAGGAGAGGGACAATACAGTGACCTTGATCATTTAAAAGAGGTTAGTTCAACTATGACTACAACTTCTAAATGTGAAATAGGTAAAACTGTACCAGTTCCAATTTTAGGGATGATTGAATCTTTTGAAGATCAGTTTTTAGTTCTTATTAAAGAGCAAAAAAAATCACCTTGGTATGATATGGATGCTGATAAGTATATAGCAAATGTAACAGCACCTTGTACAGATATGTGTCCAAGTCATGTTGATATTCCTGGATATATTGAAGGTGTAAGAGAGTTAGATTTTGAAAACTCTTTAAGAGCTACGAGAGAAACAATGCCTTTATCTCATACATGTGGAAGAGTATGTCCTCATCCATGTGAAGATGCTTGTAGAAGAGCAAATCTTGATGAAGCAGTTTCTATTATGGAACTTAAAAGAATGGGTGCAGATTATGAAACTGACCATGAGTTAGAATGGTTTCATCCAACAAAACCTAAAAAACCTAGAAATGATGGTAAAAAGATTGCTATTATTGGAGCTGGTCCTGCTGGACTTACAGCTGCATACTATTTAGGTCTTGAAGGTATTTCGGTTACTATTTTTGAAGAGTTACCTGTACTTGGTGGTGAAGTAGCAGTTGGTGTTCCAGAATACAGAATGCCAATTGATAAATACAACAAAGATATTCAATTAGTTGAAGATTTAGAATCTGTTGAAATTATCACTAACCATAGAGTTACAGCTGACAGACTTAAAGAGATTGAAGAAGAGTTTGATGCAACAATGCTTGGTTTTGGTGCTAGACTTTCAAAAGCGGTAAGATGTAAAAATGAGCGTCCTGAGATGGATGGTTATTGGGGTGCTATTGAGATGCTTGATAAGGTTAACTTATGGCACAAGTATCAAATCGGTTCACCTGCTTCAAACGAACTAAAAGGTAAAACTGTAGTTTGTGTTGGTGGTGGATTTACTTCTATGGATGTTGTTAGATGTTCTATTAGAGAGGGTGCTAAACGTGTTGTTATGCTTTATCGTAGAGATGAAAAAACAATTATTAGAAATACAACTTTAGAAGAGTATACAGAAGCTGTTGAAGAGGGTGTTGAGTTTATTTTTTATAGTGCGATTGAAGAATTATTTGATGAAGATAATCAACTTAAATCTATGCTTGTAAATCAATATGAACTTGTACCTTGTCCTGATGGTGGAAGAGCTCAACTTGTTAAAAGAGAGGGTGAAGATATTAAAATCGAGTGTGATTTTCTTATCCCTGCTGTTTCTCAAGCACTTGATACACAAATCTTACCAGATGATTGGGAACTAGAGATGACATCTTGGAACTCAATTGCTACAAATGGTAAAGATTATATGACTTCAAGGGAAGGTATTTTTGCTGCAGGGGATTGTGAGTATGGTCCAATGACAATTGTTAATGCAACAGGTCAAGCAAAAAGAGCTGCTTCAGTGATGTCAAGATATATCTATGATGGTAAGATTACATTAACTGATGACGAGATTATGGAAGACCATATGAATCGTCTAAAAGTTTATAATAAAAAAGAAAAAGTTACTAACTGGATGCCAGGACTTCCTAGAGAACATAGTGAGAAACTAGCAACAGAAGTAAGAAAAGATAACAATCAAGAGGTAAATCTTGGATTTACAGCCGAAGAAGCTCAAGCTGAAGCGGAGAGATGTATGAGATGTTATTATCTAGGGATGGTGGCAGTATGAGTGAACGAATAATCCATAGAGGGAAAGAGCTTACTATAACTATTGATGGTAAGTCTTGTAACGGTACTTATGGTCAAACTATTTTAGAGATAGCTAGAGAAAATGATATTTATATCCCAACAATGTGTTACTTAACAAAAGTTTCACCAATAACTGCATGTAGAATGTGTGTTGTTGATGTTGAGGGTGTAGATGGAACTGTTCTTTCTTGTCAAGAAAAAGCTGTAAATGGTGCGGTTATCCAAACTAATAATTCAGAACTACATAGACATAGACAAAACATAATGAAAATGTATGATGTAAATCATCCATTACAGTGTGGTGTTTGTGACAAAAGTGGAGAGTGTGATTTACAAAACAAAACTTTAGAGTTTGGTGTAGAGTCACAAGAGTTTGCAGCTAAAGATTTAGATAGAAAGAAAAAAAGCTGGGGTATCTTAGGATATGATCCATCTTTATGTATCATGTGTGAAAAGTGTGTACATACTTGTAATGAAGTGATTGGTGCTGCTGCACTTTATATTAAGCCAGGTGGATATAAATCTACTATTGATATGAAATACTCAAGATGTGAACAATGTGGAGATTGTATCTCTGTTTGTCCTGTTGGGGCTTTAGTATCAAATGAGTTTAAATATACTTCAAATGCTTGGGAAGCTGATAAAATTCCAGCATCTTGTGCTCATTGTTCAAGTGGTTGTGCTTTAGAATACAATGTTAAACATGTTGGTTCTTCTGATCCATTTGCTAAGAAAATTACAAGAGTTACAAATGAGTTTGAATTTGGTGCTTTATGTGGTGCTGGTAGATTTGGATTTGGTTTTGAAAATAAAGCTCAAGGTAAAGATGAAACCTCTTTCTCAAAGGCTATTGATGCTATTAAATCTTCTGACACTGTTAGATTTAACTCTTATATTACAAATGAAGAGGCTCAACTTTTACAAACATTAAAAGAGACAACCGGTATAAAACTTGTAAATGAAGATGCTTTAAACTATCAAAACTTTTTAGCTAACTATTCTAGTGTTACTGGAAATAGTTTATATTCAGGTACAAATTCTACTATTGCTTCAAGTGATGCAGTTATTATGATAGGTTCTAGAATAAGTAGAGATAACCCAGGGGTTAAATACTCTGTAAATATCGCTACTAAAAAACAAAGAGCACAGTTTATCTATATGCATCCAATTGATGATATTGCATTACAAAATAAATATACACAATTTGTAAAATATGAAGCTGGAAGTGAAGAGGGTATTTTAGCTTTATTAGCTTCTTATCTAATCAAAGATATGCCATCTGAATTTAAAGCTTATTTTGATGATTTAGATATTGGATATTTAAGTGGTGAAACTTCAGTTGGTGAAGAAGAGTTAGAATCTATTGTTAAAAAGCTTATTAGAAGAAAAAACAAAACTTTAGTTATTGGTGAAGATTTATATGGTCACCAAAATGCAGCAAATATCGCTAAACTTGTTGGTTTAATTGATACGCATACTGACTTTGATGTTGTTTTAATTCCAAGTCAAACAAACACTTTAGGTGTAAGTTTAATTTGTGATTTAGATGAAGAAGCAGGTTCTAAAGTTGTTGGATATAACGAAGATGGAGATTTTATCATTAGTGAAGATGGTACAGGTGATTTACAAGTTCCTGCACTTAACCAACAAGAGGGTACATTTACATCAATTGATAAAAGAGTATTAAATACAAATGTAGCACTTTCTTTTGATGGTTACTGTTTAAATGATATTGTTAATGAGTTCTTATCTGCTAAAGTTAAAAACACTATTGACTATACATCAGTTTTACCAGAAGATAAAGGTTTTAAATCAATCTGTTTTGATGATATGAAAAATGGTTACAATAAGTATGGTACAGATTTAAGAGGTTATTGTCTTGAATCAAAAACTGTTTCATCTGAATTTACTTTAGATGAAATTAGTTCTATAAACACTTATAATGGAACGGTTATTTATAGATGTGAACCATTACATCAGTTTAATACAAATACTGCTAAATCTTTACTTCTTCAAACGAATGATAGTTTAAGAGGTAGTGCTTCATTTGCAACTGCTGCTAAGATTAAAGATGGTGATACTATTGATATTACTTTTAACGGTAATACTACTAGAAAAACATTTAAAAATGATCCAACTATTAAAGGTACAATTGCACTTTATCCAACATTTGATGACGGAATAACTTCTGATTTAGTAGCTTCTGGATACAGATTTAAACAAGTACAAATTAAAAAGGTAGATCTATAATGGCAAATATGATAAATATGACTATTGACGGCAAAGAGTGTACTGCTAAAGAGGGTGAGTTTATTTTAAATGTAGCTAGAGCAAATGATATTTTTGTTCCAGCTATATGTTATCAAACAAAATGTTCACCAACTTTAGCTTGTAGACTGTGTCTAGTAGAGGCAGATGGAAAGCAAGTTTATGCTTGTAATGCAAAATCAAAAGAGGGTATGAGCGTGACTGTTGATACTCCAAACATTGAGAAAGAGCGACGTGCTATTATGGAGGTTTATGATGTAAACCATCCATTACAGTGTGGAGTTTGTGATAAAAGTGGAGAGTGTGAGTTACAAAACTATACTTTACTTATGAATGTTGATAAGCAAAACTATGCAGTAAAAGATGTTGATAGACCTACATCTGACTGGGGTGTAATGAAATATGACCCAGGTTTATGTATTGTTTGTGAAAAATGTGTAACTGTATGTAAAGATATGATTGGTTCAGCAGCATTAAGCACTATTAAAAGAGGTGCAGAAGCACTAGATAAAGAGTACAAAGCAAATATGCCTAAAGATGCTTATGCAATGTGGAATAAACTAAATAAAAACCTTATTGGTTTTGATGAAGTAAGTTGTATAGATTGTGGTGAGTGTATTGAGGTTTGTCCAGTTGGTGCATTAGTTAGTTCTGATTTCCAATACAAATCAAATGCTTGGGAACTTACAAAAATACCAGCAGCAAACCCTTATTCTTCTGATTGTACTTTCCTTTATTATGAAGTTAAACATAATAGTATTGAGAAAAATAGTCAAGAAAAAATTTATAGAGTTACAAATGAATCTCACTATTCATCATTAAGTGGTGCTACAAGATTTGCTTTTGATTATACAAATTCTGGAACTAAAGATGAAACTGAATTTGCAAAAGCAGTAGATGCTGTTAAAAATGCAGATACTATTTTATTTAACTCTTTTATTACAAATGAAGAGGCTTCAATGCTTCAAGCTATCAAAGAGAAAACTGGTGCTAAACTAGTTAATAATGATGCTTTAAACTTCAAAAACTTTATGAACTCTTACTCGCAAATTAGTGGAAATAGTTTTTATAATGGAACACTTGAAGATATACATAATAGTAACTTTTTAGTATCTGTTGGTTCTTATCTAAAATCGGATGCTCCATCAGCAAAATATGCTTTTAATAATGCAATCACTATGAATAAAGGTGCGGGTTTATATTTCCACAGTTTAGGTGATACACATATTGAAGGTTTCGGTAAAAAAGGTAAAACAATAGAAACTATTGTAAATAAACCATTTACAGAAGATGCTATTTTATACTTTATTCTTGACCAGTTCGGGAAAGATTTACCTAATGATATTGAAGAGTTTTTAAGTTCTCAAAGAGAAAGCAGAGTAAAAACTGTAACTGAGATGATTAAAGAAAAAGTTGTAGAAACTACTGTTGATCCAGAATCTGGTGAAGAGAAAACTACAACAAAAATGGTTCCTAAAAAAGTAAGTAAAGAGGTTGAATATACATATACTAAACTTCTTGATTTAATTGGTTCTGATGAGTCATTACTTGAAACTATTGAAGCTATGTTAGCTAAAAAAGATACATATTGTTTAATAATTGGTGAAGATTGTATTACACATCCAAATTCATCTAATATTGCTAGACTTACTGCATTAGTTGAAAAATATACACCATTTAAAGTTGTAGTTGTTCCAACTCAAACAAATACTTTAGGTGTTAGTTTACTTTGTGATTTAGATTCACAAATTTCTGGAAAAACTGTTGGATATAATGTAAAAGCTGATTACGAGTTAAGTGCATTTACTGATGGTGACATTGATATGCCAGTTTTAAATCAACAAGAGGGAACATTTGTAAATATTGATAAAAAAGTTATACCAACAAATGCAGCTCTAAGTTATGCAGGTTATGAACTAAATGATATTGCAAATTCTATTTTAGATAATAAAAAAGAGAATGCTATCGATTATACATCAGAAATATTTGATTGTGTTGATTTTGACAATCTTGAAAATAGATATGGAAATGATATGGTTGAGTACAGAGGTTACACTTTAACACAAAAAGAGACAACTGTAAAAGATATTGATGTAGTATGTGAAGCAAAAACTATAGAAATCAAAGAAAATGAGTATATTATTTACAGTGGTAACCCAATAAATCAATTCAATGAGTTTACTGCAGTTGCAAATCAACTAAAAGATGATATAGTGGCGCTATATGTTTCAGATAGTTTAAAAACAGCTTTAGAAGTTGAAGTTGGTGACAAAGTTAAAGTAAGTGCAAATAACAGTGAAATTACTTTAGAAGTAAGAGTTGATGTTAATCTAGTAGGTAGCATCTCATATGTTCCAACATTTGATAAAACTATCAATACAAAAAATCTATTTACTAAAGAAACTTCCGATGGTCGTTTTGATACTAGTAGGTTTAGTGTAGCAAATTTAAAAAGGGTATAGGTTATGGATAACGATATTATAATGACGATTGTCAAAGTAGTAGTTATATTGACAGTGTTTTCAGCACTAGCAGGTTTTACTACTTATATAGAGAGAAAGATTCTTGCATTTATGCAAAGAAGACCAGGTCCACTTCACGTTGGACCTTACGGTGTTTTACAGATTCTTTGTGATGGTGCAAAGCTTTTTACAAAAGAGGATTTTATTCCACAAAATGCGAATAAATTAATCTTTATGATTGCTCCAATTATTACAGCTGCTACTGCATTTATTGCGATGACTGCTGTACCATTTATTCCAGGTGTGATTGTATCTGATGTAAATGTTGGTGTATTATTTGTAATGGGTGTTATGGCTACTGGACTTTATGGTCCATTATTAGGTGGTATGGCACAAGCAAATAAATGGGGTCTTTTAGGGGGTGCAAGAACTGCAATTCAACTTTTATCATATGAAGTTGTAACAGGTCTTTCTATGTTATCTCCATTAATGTTAGTTGGTAGTTTATCATTAATTGATATTAATAACTATCAAGCTGGTGGAATGGAAAACTGGTTGATTTTTACACAACCATTAGCATTTTTCCTATTTTTAATTGCTGGTTATGCTGAAACAAATAGAACACCATTTGACCTTCTTGAGCATGAAGCTGAAGTTGTTGCTGGTTATGCTACAGAGTATTCTGGTATGAGATGGGGTATGTTCTTTATTGGTGAGTATGCAAACCTTTTTACAATCTCTTTTGTAACAGTTTTAATGTTCTTAGGTGGATTTAATGACTTATGGTTCATCCCTGGTGCAATTGCAATTATTTTAAAAGTTGCATTTTTAATTTTCTTATTCTTATGGACAAGAGCTTCTTGGCCACATGTAAGACCTGATCAACTTATGTGGTTATGTTGGAAAATATTAATGCCGTTAGCTTTACTAAACATTTTAGTAACTGCAATAGTTATTTTATAGGGAGGCCGATATGAGTTTTAAAGATTTAAAAGAGAGAAATGTAGGTAGCCAAGAATATATCATGATGGATATTGAAGAGTATCCAGTTCAGGGTTGGGATAAATTCAAACAAATTCTTGATAGAGGATTTAGTGTTGAGTTATTCAAAGGTCTTGGTATTACATTTAAGATTATGAAAGGTGTGTTATTCAATAATGAAACACACAATACAAAATACCCAATAGAAAAGTTACCAATTAGCCCTAGATATAGAGCAGTACATAAACTACTTGTTTTACTTGAAAGTGGAAACAATAGATGTATTGGTTGTGGACTTTGTGAAAAGATTTGTATTGCAAACTGCATAAGACTAGACACTAAAATAGATGAAAAATCAAGAAAAGAGGTAGTTGAATATACTATCAATCTTGGAAGATGTATTTTTTGTGGATATTGTGCAGAAGTTTGTCCAGAACTTGCAATTGTTCATGGTGGTAGATATGAAAATGCGAGTGAACAAAGAGAACACTTTGTTTTAAAAGATGATTTAATGACACCTTTTGCTGAATTACAAAATCAGTTAGAGTATCAAGGTTTTGGTGCAATTTCGCCAGATGCTGATGAAAAAATCAAAAAAACACCACTTGCGTATTAAGGATAGTATATGTTTGAAGTAGTAGCTTTTTATTTATTTGCTTTTTTAACAATAGCAATGTTTAGTGTAACAGTGATAACAAAAAATGCACTGTATGCTTTAAGTTCGTTGGCGGCTGGTATGATATTTATATCAGCATTTTTCTTTTTACTAGGTGCAGATTTCTTAGGTGCTGTACAAATTGTAGTTTATACAGGTGCAGTTATGGCACTATACGCATTTGGTATGATGTTTTTTGATTCAATTAATGATATTAAAGAGAACCCTACAAATGCAAGATTTACATTTGCTATGACAGGTATCATCGCTTTAATAATCGTAGCAATTTTTATGGCTCCAGTTATTGGTGCAAATGTTACAGCAAATTATCCAGTTGGTATGGCTGCAGACTTGTATGGGACAATTGATGGGAATTCACAAGATGTTGGTGTTGTATTATTTACTAAATATTTAGTTCCTTTTGAAGTTGCTGCTGTTATGTTACTTGTAGCAATGATTGGTGGAATTATTTTAGCTGGTAAAAAAATGGACATATCTGTAACTGAAACAAGTGAGCATGATTTAGATAATCACAAAACTGATTCAGAGATTTCAAAGGATATTAAATGAGTATTACATTAAATGATTATTTAGCACTAAGTACTATCATTTTTATGATTGGTATGTATGGTGCTATGAGAAGAACAAACTTGTTAATGTTATTTTTCTCTACAGAAATTATGTTAAATGCAGTTAATATCGGAATGGCTGCAATTTCTAAATTTCATGGAGATTTAACAGGGCAAATGTTTGCATTCTTTATTATTGCGATTGCAGCTAGTGAAGTTGCTATTGGTTTAGGTTTATTAATATTATGGTTTAAAAGACATAATACTATTGATTTAGACTCATTAAAAAGTATGAAGGGATAATAATGGAAAATTATTTATATATAGCACTTTTTGCTCCACTAGTTGGTTCACTTATTGCTGCGTTATTTGGTAATACTCCTAAAAAACTATTTGTAGGTATACTTACTTCTGGTTTACTAGGTGTATCTTTAATAGCATCATTAAACTTACTTGCTCATGTATTTACTACAGGAGAAACTGTTCATGTTAATATGTTGGATTGGATTGTTATAGGAAATGTAAGCATCCCGTTTGGATTTGTAGTTGATCAAGTTAGTGTTGTTATGATGGTTGTTGTTACAATAGTATCAACAATGGTACATATTCACTCTATTGGTTATATGGATCATGATACAGGATTTAATAGATTTTTCTCTTACCTTTCTGCATTTGTTTTCTCAATGATGATTCTTGTTATGTCTGATAACTTTGCTGGACTATTTATTGGTTGGGAAGGGGTTGGACTTTGTTCTTGGCTTCTTATTGGTTTTTGGTATCATAAAGAGGATGTTGAAAAATCAGATGATATTGAAAAATCACCTTTTTCTACATTATCGCCATACTCATCAATATCTCCAGGATATGCTGCAAATGAAGCTTTTATTATGAATAGAGTTGCTGATTTAGGAATGTTAATTGGTATATTCTTAATATTCTGGAATCTTGGTACTTTACAATATGATGCAGTATTTGCACACATTGGTACTTTAAGTCATGGAACTATAGTTGCTATTGCAGTATTCTTATTTATTGGTGCTATGGGTAAATCTGCTCAGTTCCCATTTAATACTTGGCTTGCAAATGCGATGGAAGGTCCTACACCTGTTTCAGCTCTAATTCATGCTGCAACTATGGTAACAGCTGGTGTTTATTTAGTTGTTAGAGCAAATGAAATTTTTACAGTTGTTCCTGAAGTTGGATACTTTATAGCTTGTCTTGGTGCATTTGTTGCTATATTTGCTGCTACTCAAGCTTTAGTTGCTACAAATATGAAAAAGATTATTGCATACTCTACATTATCTCAACTTGGATATATGTTCGTAGCAGCTGGTCTTGGTGCATACTGGGTAGCTTTATTCCATCTTGCAACTCATGCATTCTTTAAATCGGTTCTATTCTTAGGTGCTGGTAATGTTATGCATGCTACAAATGATGAAATCAATATCAAAAAAATGGGTGGATTGTCTAAACATATGCCGTATACATCAAAGATTATGATTATTGCATCAGTTGCACTTGCTGGAATATTCCCACTTGCTGGTTTCTGGTCAAAAGATTTAATTCTTGAAGTAGCATTTGGTTCTCACGCTTATATTTTATGGGCAACACTATGGATTACTGCTGGTTTAACAGCGTTTTATTCATTTAGATTAGTTATGTATGTATTCTATGGTGAAGAAAAATATGATCATGATAAAGTGCATCCACATGAAACATATCCATTTGTAATTGCTGCTATGATACCTTTAGCTATCTTAGCTGTTGTTGCTGGTGCATTTGAGCATAGTTATATTGAGATGGTAACTAAAGTATTACCTCCTTTAGATATTCATGTTAGTACGGGAACATTCTATATGTTAATTGCAGTTACAACTGCAATTGCTCTAGGTGGTATTGCATTTGCTGTTATGAAGTTTAATAAATCTGGTGGATATTATAGTGAATCTATGAAAGATAATTTTATATACAAACTATTAGCAAACCAATATTATTTCCCTCATATGATTGAGGCTATTATCAATAAACCATATTTAGCAGTGTCTAGATTTTCTTGGAAAGAGCTTGATCTTAAGCTTATTGATGCAATAGTAGATGGAATAGCAAATGGATTTTACGCAGGTGGTGCAAGTGGAACTGCTATGCAGTCAGGTAATTTATCAAAATATCTAAAATGGATGGGAATCGGTATTCTGATTCTATTAATTTTAGTTATTGCTTTTGGTAATTTAAAGTAAGGAAGGGAAATAGATGGAACACATTTTATCAATTTTAATATTTTTTCCAGCGTTTGCAGCTGCTATCGGATTTATGGTAGACAAAGATGCAATTAGAACGTATGGTATTACAGTTACAGCAATTGAGTTTTTTCTTTCTTGCTTTTTATGGATCAGCTTCGACAATGGTGTAGCTGGTATGCAGTTTAGTGAATTTATACCAATTATATCTCAATATGGTATCTCTTATAATTTAGGAGTTGATGGTATATCACTGTTTTTAATTATTATGACAACATTTATGACAATGATCTCTTTAATAGGTTTAACTGAAAAAAGAAATCTTAAAAACTTAGTTATTACAGTATTATTTTTAGAGATGACTATGGTTGGTGTATTTGTTGCTTTAGATGCAATTGTATTCTACGTATTCTGGGAATTATCACTTGTACCAATGTTATATATTATTGGTGCGTGGGGTGGAAACAGAAGAGTTTACGCTGCAGTTAAATTTTTCTTATATACATTTACAGGTTCATTAGTGATGCTTGTTGGTATGTTATATTTAGGTTACGTATATTTCCAAGCAACAGGAAACTGGAGCTTTAGTTTACTTGACTGGTATATGTTAATGTTACCATTTGATATGCAAATGTGGTTATTTATAGCATTCTTCTTAGGATTTGCTATTAAAGTACCAATGGTACCATTTCATACATGGCTTCCTTATGCGCATGGTCAAGCACCTACAATTGGTTCAGTAATACTAGCAGCTGTTCTTCTTAAAATGGGAACATATGGTTTTATTAGATTTTCATTACCACTATTTCCAGATGCATCAGTTGCTATGATGATTCCAATGGGTGTTTTAGCTGTTATTGCAATTATATATACTGCAATGGTAGCTTATGCTCAAGAGGATATTAAACAAGTTATTGCTTATAGTTCAGTTTCACATATGGGTGTTATTATCCTTGGTATTTTTGCATTAAATGTTGAAGGTATTGGTGGGTCTTTATTCTTAATGATTTCACATGGTATTGTTTCAGGGGCTCTGTTTATGCTAGTTGGTGTTATATACGACCGACGTGGAACAAAAATGATGAGTGAGTTTGGTGGATTAGCTAAAGTTATGCCTATGTACGCAGTAGTATTTGGTATTATGCTTATGGCATCTGTTGGACTTCCTTTAACAATTGGTTTTGTTGGTGAGTTTTTATCATTACTTGGATTCTTTGCTGTATCTCCATTCTTAACTGCCCTAGCTGGTTTAACAATCATCTTAGGTGCTGTTTATATGTTAGTTTTATACAAAAGAACATTTTTTGGACCAATTACAAATCCAATAAATGAAAAACTACAAGATATTAAAGGTAGAGAAGTTGCTGCTTTAGTTCCTTTAGTTATGTTAGTAGTTTATTTAGGTGTTTATCCTAAACCTATTTTAGAACCTGTTGATAAGTCAGTTAAACAATTAGTACAAGTTATGTACTTAAAATCAGTAACACCTGAAGCAAAAGCACAAATTGCTTCAGTTAATACTATCGGGGAGGTGAAGTAATGATAACACCAATTGAAATAGATGTGGCAGCTTTAAACCTGCCTAGTTTAGTACCAATGCTTATTGCAATTGTTGGTGCTTTAGTAATCATATGTATAGATTTAGTAACTAAAAATTTACATAAATCTTTATATGTTATGTTAACAATTTTAATTTTGCTTATTGATTTAGGTGCAGTTATTGGTTATAGTGGTGCTACTAGAGGTTTCTTTGATGTTATGTTGATGGATGGTATTGCTATACTTGCTCAAATCATCATACTTATAGGTTCTGCATTATTTATTATACTTGCTTTATCTCAACAAAGATTCCATGAGTATAGATACCCAGAGTATTTTGGATTATTCTTATTTATGGTAGCTGGTTTCCAGTTTATGGTGGCTTCTGATAACCTTATTCTTATTTTTGTAGGATTAGAAACAGCATCAATGGCACTATATACTTTAATAGCTATGCATAATAGAGATAAGTCTACAGAAGCTGCAATCAAGTACTTTACAATGGGTGCTATGGCTGCTGGTTTCTTTGCTTTTGGTTCTATGGTATTTTATGGACTTACAGGTTCAGTAGAGTTAGGTCAAATTTCACAAAGTTTAGTTGCATCAAATTTTGATAACTATCCATTAATTCTTGTTGGTGTTGTATTTATCCTTGGTGGACTTGGATTTAAACTTTCAATTGTACCATTTCATACATGGGCACCTGATGTTTATGAGGGATCAAGTGCTGCAATGGCAGGATATATGTCAATTGTACCAAAAATTGCTGCATTTGTTGTAGCGCTTAGATTCTTTGAGATATTTGTATCTGTTGATAATAGATGGGTTGAATTAATTCTTTATATAATCGTTGTAGTTACTATGACATTACCAAATATGGTAGCTTTAGTTCAAACTGATGTAAAAAGAATGTTAGCTTACTCTTCAGTTTCACATGCTGGTTTTGTTATGGGTGCTATTTTAGTTGGTACTACTCAAGCAACTGAAGGATTATTTTTATACTGGATTTTATTCTTATTTACTAATCTTGGTGCATTTGCTATGTTATGGAT
Source organism: Campylobacterota bacterium (assembly GCA_034723795.1). Classification (GTDB taxonomy): domain Bacteria; phylum Campylobacterota; class Campylobacteria; order Campylobacterales; family Arcobacteraceae; genus JAIOSF01. The sequence continues at coordinate 19,998 of JAYEPG010000016.1, read as the reverse complement.
TAATAGAACTAAAAATGATCATGGTTTCCAATCAGATCACCCTTTTGAAAAATTTGCTGGTTTAGTTCATATTTCACCTGTTACTGCTGCAATTATGGGACTTTTTATGTTAAGTCTTGCAGGTATTCCTCCATTTAGTTTATTTTGGGGAAAAATGTTCTTAATTGGTGCTACTGTTAATGGTGGATATTTAATCTTAGCATTGATTATGGCACTTAACTCTGCTATTGCTGCATACTACTACTTAAAACTAATAGTATATATGTTCTTAAGGCAACCATCAAATGATGACAGAATTGAGTTCATGGGTAATGCAAACAATCCTTTACGAACAGTAATTGGAATCTCTGCTATTATTACAATAACTTCAGTATTTTATATCGATCCGTTATTAGAGATGATTTCTACTTATGTACAAATGAGTGGTTATTAGAATTATATTTTATATATAATTCTAAAAGGCTAGTGAGAAATCACTAGCCTTTTTTTATACCTGCTCTTTATCATTATAGTCTAGTTTCTTTTTTTTAAATTCAAAATATGGTGTTGTTATAGTGTGTTCGTATTTAAAACTGTGAAAGTCCTCTTTTTTTGTAATATTTTGTACTATAGTTTCCATACTTTTTAGATTATTGATATTTAATTCTTCTTCCAGAGTTGTATATTCCCTTACTAAAGTATCAAATGCCAAGTTAAAATCAAATGCTAAAGAACCTTTTTTATTTAATACTTTTTTTATAAATACCCAATTAGAAAAGATTGATTCCCAAGCTTGTTTTTGTTCTGATGTTATACATAATGAGCTTACAATTGCTTTCCACTTATATAATCCAAAATAAGCTTGATGGTTTAACCATAACTCATCAATCCACCAATCTTCAAATTTTGGCAGTCCTTTAAACTCAGGAAGAGTCTTCTCCTTGATAGTATCTTCAATATTTGTTTTTAATACAACTAAATGAAGTACTACAATAGGTATATGAGTTTGAAGTAGTCCGAGTTTATCAATATTTTCATTATCTATATTACTTAAAAGCTCTTCAAACTTTTTTTTAATTTCTGATAATTGAGTATCAAGCTCATCATGTACTCTAAGATCTAATTTTATAATTGCTGATGCTATTTCAAATATATCTTCATCATCAAGATTAATATCAGATGGTAATTCATCAACAATCATCATAGCTTCCAATCGCTGATTGTTCTCTTTTGAACCGTTTCTTTTTATTCGAACTTTTTGATATTTATAATAATTTTTACGAATAATTGCTTCTTTAATTCTCTGCTCTTTTTCGTGTTCTTGTATATCACATTTTGCAAGTTCATCATATATCACTTTGTTTTTTTCTAAAGATAATTTTGAATTTTCTAGTGCATTTTCAGCAGAAGCATAACTCATTATTGATAGCTTTGCTCTTCCTGAATCATGATCATCCAGTTGAGCTTTTAGTTTTTTTATTCTCTCTTCGTTTGTTTTAATCAAATCTTGTATAGCTATAATTGCATTCATGTTTACTCTCTCACTATAATTTAGAATATAATTATAACATAAAATTAAGATAAATTATTATTTATTATGTGAAAATATAATAATAAATAAGAAATAATCAACTATTCAATATAAAATTCATATTTTTACATAGAAATAATTAATTATTTTAAATATTTAATAGTGAATCTTACTAAGGTATAGTCCATTTGAGTTGGCTAATGTCCAAGAGACAAGTTTCTCTTTTTTTAGTTGCATTTTTAGATTATCAATAGTAAGCTTACCTTCTGATATTTTCATAATAAAATCTACCATCATTCTTATTTGGCTTCTAAGGTATGAATTTGCTTTAAAATTTAATACATAAATATCATTGTATTTATAAAATTTTATATCATATATCTCTCTTACGTAAGAGATAGGGTCACTCCCTTTTTTTGCAAAATATTCGAAATCATGAACACCTATAAAGTGTTTTATAGTTTCATTGATTTTTTTCTCATCTATTATAGTGTAAAAAGTGATGAAATCACTATTAAAAGGGGTAAGCTTTTTTGATGTTATTAGATAACGGTATTCTCTTTTTTTTGCAGAAAATCTAGCATGAAAAGATAGATCTACAAAATTTATTTTTCTAATATAAATAGAATTTGGAAGAAGTTTGTTTAGTGATATTTTTAATTTACTTAAATCGTTCCAATAATGAGGTATAAGGCATGAAATAGATTGTCTGAAGGCATGAACACCTTTATCAGTTCTACCACTAAATTCAAGAGTTGTAGTGATATTTAATATTTTAAATACCTCTTCAACTTTTGACTGTATTGTTATCTTATCTGGTTGTATTTGAGAACCATAATAGTTTGAGCCATTGTAGCTTATTGTAAATATGATTTTTTTCATATATTTAATAATGACTTTTTATTTTTACTCTATATGTTAAATAACTAAATATTATCCAAAATGTAGGGATAATATATAAAACCTCAAACCCATATTTTTTTGATAATTTTTGACTTGCAATAACAAAAATAATTGCTAATAAAATAGCATAAATAGATGTTTTATTTTTTTCATATCTAGGGTTATAAAAACCTAAAGATATAAAAAATAGAAGTGATAATATAGGAAAAAATGACATTAATATTGAGAAGTTAAATTTATATCTCTTAAAATCACTTTTATCTATATCACTCCAATACAATAAAAGATCACTTAAGTTATTAATATTTTCAGATGGTTTAATTTTATTGTTAATAGTCATCTTTTTAAAATCTATTTGTGTGACTACATCATCAATTTTTACAGCATTACCATCTTTTAAATGTAATCCAAGTGCTGATTCTTCATTTTTTAGTGTTGCACTGTTTGATATAACTACAGTATCGGCTGTTTGATTTTGTTGAAATAAAACTACATCTTTATATAATCCATCTTTCTTTTCATTTACATATATAAGCCAATCACCAAATGCTTGACCATATTCACTAGCTTTTATATTAAATTTTGCTTCTTGCTCTTTTTTAGCTTTAAAATTATCATATAGATGATTTGCCTTTGGAATAAGAACTAATGAGTTAATCAAAAGAAAAATGGTTGAAAATAATAATGTAGGAAATAATAGCTTTAATATTTTTGTAGGCTTTAGTCCAAAACTTGTTATTACTATTAGTTCATATTCTGTTGAAAGTTTTGATAAACTAATAGCTATAGATATAAATATAGATATAGGAAGTGTATAAAATAGTATTGATGGAATATAAAATGAATATAGTGTTAATAACTCTGCAAAATTTATCTCCATTACAGAAGTTAATGCTGAGACTCTTACAAGATACATAATTGATGTGATAATAAATAGAGTTAAAAATATTGGAAAAAATGTTTGCGAATATGTAACAAGTAAATATTTTTTTAATAGTTTATTCATTGTTCATCCTTAAAGTGTACATTATCTTACTTGTCCCAATAAATCTAAAAAATAATTATTTGTAATAAAAACTAAAAATAATGCAAGTGCCAAGTATGGTATAAATGGAGTTTCAATATCTTTTTTTATAATATTATTTAATATTGATGGGATTATAGCAAAAATTGCACTTAAAAATATAGCTATAAGACCTAGTTTTACACCTAATATACCACCTATAATTGCAACTATAGGTATATCTCCCTCTCCTAAGGCTTTTTGATCTTTTAAACTCTCATCATTTGTTAACTTTGATTTTATATTTTGAATATAAAAGGTGATAAATATCTCAAGTAAAACAAATGCACCACTAAAAATCAGCATAGATTGAAAATCAAAATTAAAAAGAAAAAATGATACAACTAAGGAGATGATAAGAAGATAGTCAGGAACTGCCTTATATTTAAAATCAATAAATGAAAGTACTATTAGAGTATAAAATAAAATAATATACAAAAGTAAATCCAAAGAGATACCAATTTTTATATAAAGTAAAAGTGTAACAATTGCAGTTATAAGTTCAACAATAGGATAAGTAATAGAAATCTTTTCTTTACAGTTTGAACAACGACCATTTAAAAATATATATGATATAAGAGGTATGTTTTCTTTCCATTTTAGTTGATAATTACAGCTAGTACATATTGATCTTTTTGGATTGATTAAAGATATATCAAGTGGTAATCTATATATTAACATATTTAGAAAGCTTCCAAATATAAGTCCTATTATAAAAATAAGGATATTAAATTCCACCGAATCTTCTTTCTCTTTTATTAAAATCAGAGATAATATCATCTAATTCCATAGTTGAAAATTCAGGCCAGTATGTTTGAGTAAAAAACATCTCTGCATAAGCTATTTGCCATAATAAATAGTTGGATATTCTAACTTCTCCGCTAGTTCGTATAAGTAGATCTACATCAGGTATATTTGCTGTATCTAAACAGCTGTTAATATTTTCTTCTGATACCTCTATATTTTTCTCATTTAGTTTTTTTACTGCTCTTACTATCTCATCTCTACTTCCGTAGTTTAATGCTAAAATTTGAGTCAGTCCTGTACATTTTGATGTTTTATCTTCTGTATCTTTAATAATATTTTGAAGTTTTTTTGAGAACTTTGATATATCCCCAATAGCTTTAAATCTTACATTGTTTTTTAAATAAATTGGTAATTCACTTTTAAAGTATCTCTCTAAAAGTTTCATCAAAAACTCAACTTCAAGTTTTGGTCTTGACCAGTTTTCTGTACTAAATGCGTATAAAGTAAGGTACTTTATCCCTATATTACTACAATGAATAGTAACTTCTCTTACAGTAGAAGCCCCTTTTTCATGTCCAGCAGTTCTTTTTAGTCCTTGCTCTTTTGCCCATCGTCCATTTCCATCCATAATAATAGCAATATGTTGAGGAATATTATTCATTAAAAAGTCCTTTAAAAGTATTTAATAACTCTAATGATACTTCTAGTTTTGAACCATCGAAATTTGATTTATCATTTGAAGTGATAAAGTTTATAGAGTTAGAATCTGAGCCAAAACTATTGTTTTCATCAATTATATTTAAACATACCCCATCAAGGTTTTTATTTTGAAGCATATTTGTGGCATTTTGTTTTGCTGATGTTTTATCCATCTCTGCTTTAAATCCAATTGTGTATATTTTTTCTTTTTGTAGTGAATCAACAATATCAATATTCTTTTTTAGTTTTAAATCCCAACTATCACCAATATCAGCTTTTTTCATTTTTCCATTTTGTGGGAAAGTAGGTACATAGTCACTAACTGCAGCAACAGCAAAAAAGAAAGGCTTTTTTTGAATAAGTTGCATATGCGAACTATCCATAAGTGTTGCACTTGACATCTTACCTTTTAGAGCTACTTTTATACTATCTTGAACGTATTGTGCCATCTCTAAAGTACTTTCTACATTTATAGTGTGGATACCATTTGGAGTATTTACCTCTTTTGTGGTTACTAAACAAACATCAGCTCCTTTGTAGAATAAAGCAGTTGCTAAACTACCAGCCATTTTTCCGCTACTAAAGTTGCTGATATATCTAACATCATCAATCTTTTCTATAGTTCCACCACCATTTAAAACAACTTTTCTATCGATCCAATAGCTATCTTGAAGTAATTCACGAGCAGTGCTATGAAATATATCTTCAGCATCTGCCATTGCACCATCCCCTATATCTTTACATGCCAACTCTTTTGTTTGTGTATCTATTAGTTTAAAATTACAAAGTTTTAGCATCTTTAAACTAGCACTAGTTATAGGGTTTTTCATCATATTTGTATTTGCTGCTGGACAAAGTAGTTTTACTCTTGGATATGCTAAAGCTGTTTGTAAAAGTAAATTATCAGCAATTCCATTTGATAGTTTATTTATAGTGTTAGCAGTTGCAGGTGCTATTACAAATATATCTGCCCATTTACCTATGGCGATATGATTGTTAACAGTATTTGTACTCCAATCTTCATTTTGTTCATCTAAAATTTTATTTTGTGAGATAGTCTCAAATGTAAGGGGTGTTATAAACTTTTTTGCTGCAGGTGTCATTATAACTTTTACGTTTGCTCCAGCTTTAATATAAAGTCTAATAAGTTCAAGGGATTTATATATAGCAATACTACTCGTAACTGCTAATAAGATGTTTTTATTTTCTAAAAGTTTCATTATTTTATTCCAAACTATTTTATAATATTTAAAAGGATTATATCTTGTTTTTAATTAGTTTGGTGTAAATGAAATATATTTATATATTTCTGTAAGAAGTTTTTAAAAGATAACTATGATAAAGAACTACAAGAAAATAATAAGATTAAAATAATCATATAAATTAGTCTTATACCAAACTATTAACTTTTACTTATATTATGTTGTTTTATGACTTTATTTATGGTGATAATAACTTATAAGTAGTTATATATAGCATACAGTATTATAAAATCCATATTTGTTTATAATTATACATATTTAAGGATAAAGCAACTAAAATGTTATTCAATGAATAGTTAGGCTATAAAATTACCACTACTATTGATTTGTGTATTGAAGTAACAATAAATCATATTATTAAGAAAATATCCAATTTAGGTTTATATTTTTTTACTTTAAGTTGTATATACCAACAAGGAGTTAAAACATGAACCATTTAGATAAATTTGAATTAGAAAAAGAATATGAAGAAATATGGGATAAAATTAGATATAAAAAAGTTGAAAAGTTTTATAGTATGTCACAAGAAGTGATTAGTATTTTAGATAAACACATTGATGACAAATTATTATTTCATGAGGATTGTACAAAATAGATTATATTTTAAAGCAAATGAAGCAAAATAACTATTTTTACACTTCAAGTAGTGCAAAAGATATTATAACTTTAGTAAATCCGAAATATACTGATATTTACAAATATAAAAAATGCAAGAGAAAACTAAAATATATTGGCAATACCAATAAGAAATTTACTCATGGTAAAATTTATCAATCATCAAACTTTAATGGTACTACATATATAATAAAATTTAAGAAAAAAGAAAAAGTGATAGGATATACTTTTTTTGAAAGGTTAAGCTAATGAGTATTCCAACAAAAGATACTGTTTTTGGTAAAATCCAATATGAAAACAAACAGTATGATTTATTAGGTCAGCCAATAGACAAAATTCAATCAGATAAGCTAAATCAATACAAAAAAGAAAATAATTGTGGTATCTCATCAGCATCTTGGAGTGTGAATAAATTCGAATGGATTATAAAAGATGGTAAGCTTTATCTGTTAAGTATTAAATGTAAACTATGTAAAAATCAAGAAAACTTAATAAGTGATATTTTTGATACAAATGAGCTATTCGCTTTTTGGGTTAATAAAGATATAAAATTATTAATATCAAAAAAAGAATTAGGAAATAATAATCAAGGTAGGATGATGATAGAAAGAGAAGTGTTGATATTAAGTTTTGAGAATGGTTTATTAAATAAATTAAAACGAGAAACAGAACAATATCGTTCATCAAGTTTAAAAAATTATTTAGATAGTTAGGAGATAAGATTATGGAAGAGATTAATATATGGTGGGAAGGTTCATTTTCAATAAGTGATATTTTAGAGGATAAAATTGACCCATCAATTTATGAAAACACTTCAGATAAAATAGGTTTATATCAAATATATGGAACACATCCATTATATGGAAATGATAAACTATTATATATAGGAAAAACACAAAATAAAAATGGTTTTAAAAGTAGATTGAAAAATAGATGGGTTGTGGAAAATGGACAAGATAATGAAAATGTAAAAATTTATTTAGGTACAATATTCTCACATAATGAAGATATTAAAAATAAGGAGAATAGTTTTATTGAAAAAGCAGAAGTGCTTTTGATTAATGCTTTGAAGCCAGCTTTTAATAGTTCAAATATTCAAAGTGTAGATATAAAATTAATTGAACAAAACTATATTGTTTATAATCATAATAACTATCGAGATATTTACCCCATGTTATCAACAGAATATTTTTGGAAAGATACTAATACAAATATCTTAATTACAGATGAGTTGGCACAAGAATTTGATAATCAAAAAGTAACTGATGAAAATGAATATTATATGTTTACATTACCAAAAAATGAAAATATATTTATTGGTGTAGATTATGGCTGTTGGAATAAAACCAAACAACCTTTACAATTAGCAATAGATAAAAATATTATTGATGATATACAAATAGAAAAAATAAAAAGTGGATTTGATATTTTAAATTATTCTGATGAGCATAATCAATGCTATTATATTTCTTTAGCAAAAAGCCTAAAAGATAAAAATATTATTGAACATATAAAAAATAAAATTTATCAAATCGAAAAATTAATTAAATAGATAATATAATATTATAAATTAAATGGAGTATTAAATTATGGCAATAATATCAATGTTTTATGGGATAATCATCTCAATGTATTATTTTGACAATAAGCAACACAAAACACCACATATTCATGTGAAATATCAAGGTGAAGAAGCAGTATTTTCCATACCAGATGGGAAAATATTAAGTGGTACCATGAAGACAAATAAGAAAAAATTAGTTGAAGCATGGATTTTAATACATGAAGATGAGTTAATGGCTGATTGGGAATTAGCAATCAACGGTGAAGAGATATTTAAAATAGACCCTTTAAAATAGGAGGTAATAAAAATGTATCCAAGAATTAAAGATGTAAAAGCACAAGATGATTATAAAATCTTACTTACATTTACAAATGATGAATTAAAATTATTTGATATGAAACCATATATTAATAAAGGTTTTTTTAAACAACTTCAAGATAGAAGTTATTTTAATACAGTAAAACCTTTTATGGATTCTATACAATGGAAAAATGGGCAGGATTTATGTCCAGATACATTATACCTTGATAGCCAAAGCCTAACAAGTCAGAGAAACTAACAAAAAAAGAATATAAATTTTATGAGGAGTCTTAATATGAAAAAGAAAAATGAAATGTTAGATGAATATGATTTTAGTAATGGAATACGAGGAAAATATACAGAACAATATAATGATGGTGTAAACATTATTAAATTAGATAAAGATGTTAGAAAAATATTTCCAGATGCTCAATCTGTAAATAATACACTTAGAACATTAATTAACTTGATGCCTAAAAATACAACTGATTCGACACGATTAGCATAACAGATATATTCAACCTTCAAATATTATCTGAAGATTGAACACAGTTATACTATATAGTTAGTTTAATTTACCCATAATTATATGTGTAAGTATCAATAAAAAGTTTTAGTTTTTTCCAAAAAATTTATAAAAATAATCTTTTATAGTTCTAGCTTTTGTTCTAGTTATAATTAACTCACCACTTTTTACATCTTTAGTTACAGTAGTTCCAGCACCAATCATACAGTTGTCTTCAAGTGTAAGAGGAGCTACAAGTTGAGTATCACTACCTATAAATACATTTTTTCCTATGATTGTTTTAAACTTATTTTTACCATCATAGTTACATGTAATAGTTCCCGCCCCTATATTTGTTCCTGTATCAATTTCACTGTCTCCAAGATATGAAAGGTGACCAGCTTTTACTCCATTTAGAGTTGATTTTTTAACCTCTACAAAGTTTCCTATATGTGTATTTTTAAGGTGACTTTGTGGTCTTATTCTTGCCATGGGTCCTATGTCACTATTTTCTAAAATTGAGTTTTCAACTACACTATTAGTTTTTATATGGCTATTTATGATTTTAGCATCACCTAAAAGTGTTACGCCATTTTCTAAAATAGATTCACCCTCAATGATTACAGACTCTTCAATATATATTGTATCTGGAAGTCTCATGATAACACCACTAGCTAAAAAACCATTTTTGATTCTTTTTTGATGGATAACTTCTGCATCACTTAAATCTACTTTTGAGTTTACACCTTTAAAGTTTTCTTCACTTACAGTTAAAGGGTGTACCTCTTTTTGTTGATTTATAGCAATTTCAACTAAATCTGTTATATAGAACTCTTCTTGAGCATTGTCGTTTGATAGTTTTGGTAAGTTTTCTTGTAAAAAGTTTGTATCAAAACAATAGATACCTGCATTTGCAATATTTACTTTTAGTTCATCTTCATTACAATCTTTTTGTTCAACTATTTTTAGAACATTGTTATCTTTTATGATTACTCTTCCATATCCTGAAGCATCTTGAAGTTCTAAAACACTCATAATAATAGCACTGTTATCATCTTTTAAAAAGTTTTTTAACTCTTTTTCTTGGATAAGAGGCATATCTCCATTTAACACTAAAGTTTTTTCATATTTTAAATCAAGCCCCATAACAGCACCACCAGTTCCTGGATAGTTTTCGTGGTCTTGCAAAGAAAACTTTACATTAGAAAAATATTTCTCCATCTCTTTTTGTACAAGTTCTGCTTGATGGTATAAAACAACATGAATATCATCTGAAAGTTTTTGAGCTTCTTTAATTGAGTAGTATAGCATCTCTTTTCCAGAAATTTTATGTAAAACTTTTGGTAGAGATGATTTCATTCTAGTACCTTTTCCAGCTGCTAGAATTATTATTGAAAGGTTTTTTGACATTTTATTAGTTCTCTTTTTTATCTATTTTAATAAACATTATATCTAATAAAACGTTATACTGTTATTTATATTTGTCTCTTATTCCTAAAAAGGTATCTAGGTTATCAAAAAATATATCTACAAGTTTAGGATCAAAGTGTTTTCCTCTTTCCTCTTTAAAAAGATTAAATATTTTTTCATCTTCCCAAGCTTTTTTGTATACCCTATCACTCCCTAATGCATCAAATACATCAGCAACAGCAGTAATTCTACCGTTTATATCTATATCTTCACCCTTTAAACCTTGAGGGTAGCCTGAACCATCCCATTTTTCATGATGTTGGTGTGCTACAATTGCTGCAACTTTTAAAAGAGGTCTTTTTGAACTATTTAGCATCTCATATCCTAAATCAGAATGAGTATCCATAATTTTTCTCTCCTCCTTATCAAATCTACCTGGTTTATTTAAAATAGAATCTGGAATTGCAATTTTTCCTATATCGTGCATAGGGCTTGCTTGTTTTAATAGTTCTGCATCAGCTTCATTTAGTCCATATTTTAAAGCTAAAACTTTTGAGTATTCTGCTACTCTTTTTACATGGTGACCAGTCTCTTTACTTCGACTTTCTCCAATCGCACCCATAGTAAATACAACCTCTTTTTGTGTATCTTCTATCTCTTGATTAAGAGCATATATCTCTCTAATTCTTTTGGTAACTTGTAATTCTAAATCATTATTTATATCTTCAAGAGTCTCTTTATATTTTATATTTTCTTTCTTTAATTTTATCTGTTCAAGTGTTTTTGTAAGGATAGTAATAAATTGTTGCATATCAACTGGTTTTAATATATAACCATCTACACCCAAACTAATTGTATCTAAAAAAAAGTTTGTTTCATTATGTGCAGAAAGAACAACACATGGAATAGTAGTATTAACTTTTCTTATACTCTTAAGCATCTCTATACCGTTCATATTTGGCATATTTATATCTGTGAAAATTATATCAAGTGTATTTTTATTTTGTTTAAATTTATTTAATCCATCTTGCCCATCAATAGCTACAATAATATCTATAAAAATTTTTTTTAACATTTTTATAGTTTGTTCTCTAGCTTCTTGATTATCTTCTACATATAAAATTTTTAAACTTTTACTAAACTCTGATAGTTCTTTTAAGTTATTTACCATATATATCTTCTCCTTATAAACCATAATTAAAATAATTATAACATATTATAGCATATTATATTATATTTCTATTTTACCCTAATTAATTTATCCAAAATTTAAATCTGAAGTGCAATTTTGATTTAATGAAAAAGTAAAAGAATAGGGGAGATAATAGAACCTCCACCAATACCTAAAAAACCAGAAAAAATACCACCAATAGAACCAGCTATTAGTAGTATAGATTTATTATGTTTTTTCTCAACATTTGTAGGTTTCTTAAAAAATAAAATTATAGAAGCGATTATGATAAGTGTTATACCAAAAATAGTTTTTATAAGTTGGGTATCTACCAAAAAAGATATTTGAGTACCAATAAAAGCCATAATTGAAGAACTAATAACCAAAGGGGCAACAAACTGCATATCAAAAAGTTTCTTTTTTAGATTTAAAATACTTGTAGTAATAGTAGTGATACTATTTACAAAAAGTCCACTTGCCCGTGCTAAATCAAAAGATAAACCAGCAATATTTAATGATGGCACTAGCCCAACAGCGGAACCCAACCCTGCAATTGCAAAAATAGTAGACAAACAAATGGTTAATACAAAATATACAAAATATTCTATCAAGTTGATACCCTTTTTAATTTTTATGAATATATCAATTTAATAATAAAAATAACGTTAACAACTAATTAAGTCTTGAAGTTCATTAATGTAACCAAACTGTAATCAACTTATTTTAAACTTCCATTATAAAAAAATCAAGGAAGTATAAAATGACATTCAAAAAAATAGCGTTATCAGTATTAGCAGTTTCTGCTTTAACAGTATCTTTACAAGCTAGAGATCAAATCAAAATAGTAGGTTCATCTACAGTATATCCATTTTCTTCAGCAGTTGCTGAAGAGTTAGGTGCTACTACAAAATTCCCAACACCAGTTGTAGAATCAACAGGTTCAGGTGGTGGTATGAAATTATTTTGTGCTGGAAATGGTATGAATACACCAGATATTACAAATGCTTCAAGAAGAATGAAAGCAAAAGAGTTCACAATGTGTGAAAAAAATGGTGTAACAGATATAACTGAAGCTGTTATTGGATTTGATGGTATTGCATTTGCACAAGCTAAATCAAACAAACCATTTAGTGTAACTAAAAAACAATTATTATTAGCAGTAGCTGCTGAAGTTCCAAATGGAAAAGGTGGTCTTATGGCTAACCCTTACAAAAAATGGTCTGATATAGATAATACTTTACCAAATAGAGAGATTGTAATTTATGGTCCTCCTAAATCATCTGGTACAAGAGATGCTTTTGAAGATATGATTTTAAAAGGTCAAACTAAAAAGATGAGTCAATATACTAAACTTTATAAACAAGATAAGAAAAAATATAAAGCATATAAAAAATTCAAAAAAATCAGAACAGATGGTGTATATGTTCCAAGTGGTGAAAATGATAACTTAATTGTATCAAAACTAAATAAAAACAAAGCAGCATTTGGAATCTTTGGATACTCATTTTTAATGGAAAATGATGATAAAGTAAGTGGTTCTAAGATAAATGGAGTTTCTCCAACACCAGATACAATTTCAAGTGGTAAGTACCCAATTTCTAGAAGTTTATTCTTCTATACAAAAAATTCTCATGCTAAAAAAGTTCCTGCAATGGCTAAATATGTTGAGATGTTTATGTCTGAAGATATGATTGGTAACGATTCTATTTTAGGTGAAATTGGACTAATCGCTTTACCAAATGATAGAAGAAGTTCTGTTCAAAACTCAGTATCTGATAGAACTAAGTTAACATTAGATGATTTAAAAAAGCACTAATTAATTAAACATATAAAATCTCCTTTAAAAGGTAAGAGTATCTTAGCTCTTACCTTTTTTTTATTCTTTATTATATATTTTTTTAATGCAACTAAGTTGCATTTAACTATTCTACTAGTATAATTCCCTAAATTAAAATGCGACTTTGTTGCAATAGGAGAAAAAATGAACAAATTAATAATAAGTTCTCTAGTATTAAGTGGATTACTATATGCTAATAGTAGCAGTGTATCATATGAATATGGGGCAAAAGATTATAAAAACTCTTTTTCTAAAGTGGATGGAAAAGTAGAAAATATAAATATCTCACATAAAATATCTAATCATATGATTAACTTTGGTTATCAAGGTGATAATGTTATTAGAAAAGCAAATTTTCCATCTTTAGATGTTGAAAAATATAGTGCAAAATATATTTATAAGCTAAATAATAAATTTAATTTAAAAGCTAGCTATATAAAAATAATAGACAATCTAGCACCTACTGATCAAGGAAAAGTGTATGGTTTTGGAGTTGATTATAAATTTTCTAAAGGTTATGGAGCAAAAGCAGATTTTTATAGAAGTGATTATGAACCTTTTAATGTAAATCAATATGATTTAGCAATCTACAAAGGATTTAAAGCAGATGCATTAAAAGGAAAAATCACTTTTGGTACAAAAATCATAAAAATTGATGGTGACACATATAATCCAGCTTCACCTGCACCACAACAATACAATTTTTATGACAAAAGCTACAATACGACTTTTGCAAAGCTAGGGCTTAATTACAATGGATATGTGGCAGGAGTTGGTGCATTTTTTGGAAAAAGAGCTTTTACTGTTCTTGATGGTGGAGTTAAAGTTCAACATCATGCTATGGAACAAGATAAAACATATATGCTAAGCTTTGGTAAAAAATTTAAAGAGTTTGATATAGTTGCAAAATACTCTTTTCAAAATGGGAAAGAGTTACCTGAAAATAGAGATGATGTAGATTCAAAGGTTATGGCTTTATCATTGACATATAAGTTTTAAAGGTAACTATTAATCCTCTATCATATAGTACTTATCCTCATCTAAGAACTCGTGAAGATGTATAAGTACTTGGTTTGGTTTTATAGTAACTATACCGTAAGCTGGTTTCTCTTCATTTGTAGTACATTGATGTTTTATATGTTGTTTTAAAGATAGTTGATGATTTGTACTTCCCATGCCAAGGTATGGAACATTGCAGTAGATTCCACTTATATTTCTATGAGTATGACCAAAAAAGATATACTTTATATTTGAATAGTTTTTTAAAATTTTTGCAAATCTTTCTTGTGATTTAAAACCTATTTTATCTAAGATAGATATATCTATATCAAATGGTGGATGGTGCATAAAAATATAAACCTCTTTATCTATATTCTTTTTTAACTCCTTTTCAAACCATATATATCTTTGCTCACACATATCACCCATATGAGAATTATCAATTGTAGTATCTAGCATAATAAAAGCATTGTTATTGATAACTTTTGTATATTGAATAAAACCATCATTTATTGGATGCTCTTTAAATACTTTTAAAAAGTTTTTTTTGTTATCATGATTTCCAACTAATAACAACACTTCATACTTTGATTTTTTGATTAGTTTTTTTAGTTTTCTATATGATTTTGTTTCGCCTTGACTACTTAAATCTCCTGTAATAACTAAAAATTCTACACCATCTTTTTTAAAATTTTTATTAACACTTTTTATTGCACTATTTAATCTTTCATATGGATTTAAACCAAAAAGATGCAGATCGTCTTTTTGAATATGTGGGTCACTTAAATGGATAAATTTCATCTTTTATACTCCTAATATTAAATAAAATTATATCTAAAATGTACGATATAAAGTGTTACCAAAATGTAATTGTTTTTATATAAGCTTTAAAAAATCCAAATTAGGAATATATATGTTAAATAAAAAATGGAACAATATTGTATCAAGACTTGACTTTGCATTTCAGCCTATAGTAAATATTAAAAGCGGAAAAATATATGCAGTTGAAGCATTACTTAGAAACGTAAAAGAAGCTGGCTGGTATCACTCAATATTTTCTCTTTTTGATGATGCTTATCATGATGGTGTATTATATCAACTAGATTTAGAATTAAGACAAATGGCATTTACAAAATTTGCTAAAATTGATATTGAAAATATTCAGCTTTTTTATAATTTGGATAATAGACTTATATATATGCCAGATATTAGTTATGGAAATACCTCAAAAATATTAGAAAAACTAAATCTAAATAAAAAATCTATCTGTTTTGAATTAAGTGAACGTGGTTCAATGCAAGACCCCTCTGCTGTAACTAATATGGTAAATAGATACAAGCAAGAGGGATTTGATATAGCTATTGATGATTTTGGTACTGGGATTGCAGGTTTTCAACTTCTATACTATTCGGATGCAAACTTTATAAAACTTGATAGATTTTTTATTGACAACATCCATACAGATGCTAAAAAAAGATTATTTTGTAGTTCTATTATTAATATGGCACATATTATGGGTATCAAAGTTATTGCAGAGGGTATTGAAACAAAAGAGGAATACTATACTTGTAAAAGTATTGGGGCCGATTTTATTCAAGGTTATTTTATACAAAAACCCAAAATAGAGATAGAAAAAATAAAACCAATATATGAAGATATTAAAACACTATTTAATAAAGACAAAAGAAATGATGGTGAAAATCTTGTAGATAAAACAAAAATAAATTATATAAAACCACTTTATAGCGATACAAGTTTGCATGACCTTTTTCTTTATTTTAAAGAAAATCCTGCAAACTCTTTTGTACCAATTGTTAATCATCTTGAACAATTATTTGGTGTAATATACGAAAAAGATATAAAAAAGATGTCATATTCTCAATATGGGATGTCGTTAGTAAAAAATGATACTTCTAATGAGAAATTGAAAAGATATATAAAAGAGGCTGTATCTGCTGAGATAACTTGGGGAGTTGATAAAGTATTAGAGATTTATAATATGTATAGTCAAAATTCAAATGGTATATTTATAACAAAAAACAACCAATATTATGGATTTGTAGACCTTAATAATCTTTTATCATTATCATATAATAGAAACCTAGAGATAGCTTCTGATCAAAATCCACTTACAAAACTACCTGGAAACAAAAGTATTGAAAAGTTTTTAGAAAATTTATTTGAACAAAAACAAACTAAAATATATCATATAGTCTATTTTGATTTTAATGATTTTAAACCTTTTAATGATTCTTATGGATTTAGACAAGGGGATCGTGCAATTTTATTATTTGCAGATATTTTAAAAAAAGAGATAAATAGTGAAAGTTTCACAGCACATATAGGTGGAGATGATTTTTTTGTTGGTTTTGAAAATAAAGAGTATCTAGATGTTTACAATATTATAAATAAAATTCAAAATTCATTTAAAAATCAAGCAAAAGAGTTATACAATAAAGAAGATAGAAAAAATGGATTTATTAAAACAAAAGATAGGTTTGGAATCTCTCGAAAGTTTAAATTATTAGCCGTTTCTAGTGCTATTGTTGAAATATCAAGTAGAACTAAAAAAGAAAATTTTGATTTAGCATTGGGTGCAATAAAAAAAGATTCTAAAAAATCTGATGTACCAATAATTGTAACTATTATTTAAAATAGGAGGGGGAATAGATATGACCGAAATATCACTATTAAGTTTACTTTGGATATTTATCCCTATTATTGTTGTTTATTTTATTTATTATAAATGGAATGACGATAAGTCAACTATCCCTTATGCTTTAAGTAGAATGTTTTTACAACTTATACTTATTGGATATGTTCTTTCATATATATTTGAGACAAAAGATTTTGGATATATTATTCTTATATTAACCATTATGCTTTTTGTTGCTAGTTTTATTGCCATGCGTCCCGTTGCTTCAAAAGATAAAAGTTTGTATTTGATAAGTTTTATAGCTATAAGTATAGGTGGAGTTATCACACTTAGTTTTGTAGTTGGTGCTATTTTAGATTTAGAAATATGGTATGAACCTAGATATATAATACCTCTTGCAGGTATGATTTTTGCAAACTCCATGAATAGTGTATCAATTGGAGCAGAGAGATTTGAATCAGAGTACCAAAGAGATAAAATATATAAAATAGCTAGAAATAAAGCATATAAAGCATCACTAATCCCAAATATAAATTCACTTTTTGCAGTAGGTTTAGTATCAATACCAGGTATGATGACAGGGCAAATATTAGCAGGTGTATCACCACTTATTGCAGTAAAATATCAAATAATGGTGATGTGCATGATAATAGCAAGTAGTGGAATATCTACGGCAATATACTTAAAACTCATAGAACAAAGATATTCAATAAAAAATAAATAATGTAACCAATTTGTTACTAAAATAATATAAAATATATTTATAAATAAAAAGGATATAAAAGTGAATAGAGAAGCATTTATAATTAAATTAGAAACATATCAAAGAAGCTCTGCGCCAATTAATGTAAAAGAAAAAGCTATAAATAGACTAAAACAAGAGTTTTACAATACAGATTTCGAATCTAAAAAAGAAAAAATACTTAACGATATTTATATTGGTTCTTCAGAACTAAAAGCAAGCGAACTGTATTAATTAGATATAATCTTAAATGGATAAAAAATTAGTTAGTGAATTTATAGGAACATTTGTACTTGTATTTGCAGGTTGTGGGGCAATAGTTGTTGAAAGTTTAACTGGTGCATTAGGGCATGCAGGTATAGCTTTAACTTTTGGATTTATTGTAAGTGCATTGATTTATACTTTCGGTCATATAAGTGGAGCACATTTTAATCCAGCTGTTACAATATCTTTTGCTGTTATGGGTGAATTTAATAAAAAATTAGTTCTAAAATATGTTTTTGCCCAAATTAGTGGAGCTATTTTAGCTTGTCTATTTTTAATGGTTTTATTTATTGAAGAGGCAAAAAGTGCAAAAGGTTTAGCATACTATGGAGCAACTATCCCAAGTGGTAGTTGGTACCAATCTTTTGGATTCGAGTTTATTTTAACATTTATTTTAATGCTAGTGATATATGGTTCTGCTGTTCATGGAAAAGCTATAAAAAGTTTTGCAGGATTAACAATTGGATTAACTGTTGCAGTTGAAGCGATGTTTGCAGGTCCAATTTGTGGTGCTAGTATGAACCCAGCACGAAGTATAGGACCCGCTCTTGTAAGTGGTAACCTAGAATCTCTTTGGGTTTATATCGTAGCTACAACATTAGGGGCAATTACTGCTGGTATAGTTTTTATTAAATTGATTAAATGTAAAAACCCTCAAGAGTGCATGATAGAATAGTACCGTCTCTCTTTTCCATCTCTATCTTAAGTTATTTTTTAATTCATTCTTCATTTTGGTATTTTCACTAGTAGCTAATAGAACCAAACTAACTAACATCATAAGTATTAATATACTAATTTAAAGCGTAATCAAACTGTTATTAAAAAATAATACAATTATATCAAATGTAAGGATATTTATGAACAATGAACATTATAATGATATATTATCATTAGTAACTCACGATTTAAAGTCACCAATGACAGCTATAATGGGTGCACTCGATTTTTTATCACTTGATGATTTAACTGAAGATGAGAAAGTAAAATCAATTAAAAGTGCAAGAAAAGCTTCTAAAAGTATGTTAAAACTTATTGAAAATATTTTGATAATGGCAAAACATGAAGCTGGAAATTTGAAAATAGAATTATCAACAGTAGATGATTTATATAATCATATTTTAGATATAAAAGATACTTTTAAGTATGAAACTAAAGTAAAAAATATAAACTTTCAATTTAACGTACCAAAAAAATTACCTAAAGTTAATTGGGATATTGAAACTTTACAATATCATGCTTTTAATAATATTATATCAAATGCTATAAAATTTACTAATGAAAATGGAAATATTATTTTTGATTTAGAGGTAAAACAAAAAAATATTTTTATTACAATTAAAGATGATGGTATAGGAATTCCAAATGATAAAAGAAAAAGCATATTTAATAAGTATGATACTCATAATAATCAAAAAGTTTTTAAAGGAACAGGCTTAGGACTTTATAATGCATATAATTTTATTAAACAACATAATGGAACTATAAAAGTGGTAGATGGAATTAATAAAGATGGTGTAGGATTTAAAATAAAATTACCTATCTAAATCACTAAGTTCTAGTTTAGGTACATCATTGAACACTCCCTTATTCTTTGGTGCAGTTAACCATTTTTATATCATTTAGTTTATCAAATAGCCCTAATGTTTTACTCTCTACTAATGCTGAGACATCTCTTAGTACATCATTGTTTTCTCTTGCAAAATTTATATTAACATATTTTTGAACAGAACTATGAACTTCATTATGAATCT
>JAYEPG010000015.1:0-3782 GCA_034723795.1 Campylobacterota bacterium | reverse complement strand
CAATGATATTAAAGAAGTACTTGAAAAAGTAGAAAAGGAGTCTGTACCATCATTTTATTTCCCAAAATATTATGAAAGTAAAAAAGAGAATTTTAAAGAAGGTGAAATAACTAAAATAACAATAAAGCTAAAAGATGAAGAAGCCTATGATGAGATAAAAAAAGAGCTAGAAGAGTTCAAAAAAGTACACTTTTTCTTTTTGAATCAGTTGAAAAATAAAAGTGATAAGAAATTTGAAATTTATGTAAAAATAAATAGTGAAGAAAGCATACTACAATCAGAAGATAAAGACTGGGATATAATATCTTTGCAGGAAAAATACAAACTACTTTATCAAGAACTAAAAGAGGAAAGAGAAAAACAAAGCTATAAAAATATACCTGATGAGCCAAATATAGCTATAGCTTTTCCTCCTGATAATAAAGAAGTAGATGCTAAGTTTTATACATATTTGCCAACAAAGGCAGAATGTGAATTTAATGTATTAATACATGCTGATTTTGCACTTGATAATGCTAGGGTATCAATTCCTGATAATCAATATAATAATAAAATTTTAAATATTGCTGCAAAAATGCTAGTAAATGAACTTTTAACTAATACTAAATATCATGATTACCAAAACTTTGCAAAATTCTTAATGCCAAAAGATAAAGATGATAAATTTGCAAAGAAAGTTTGGACAGAATTAATTAAAGATGATACTTTAACAGAAATTCTAAAAAAAGTATATACAGAAAAGAAATCTTTTACTTCAGAATCTTATGAATTAGTTTTTGAAGTAATTGATAAATGGAGTAAAGAAAAAACAAAAAGAGCTTGGGGTGATCATTATAATGAAATATACAGTAAAACACTAAAATACTTTTGTAATGAAGATATCTTTATTGTACCAATAGACGAACAAAATAAAACATTTTTACCGCCTAAAAAAGAAAATAAGAAATATGAACATAATCTTTTTTTTAAACAAAAGGTTGAGCATGATATTTCGCTGCAATATTATAACCTGCTAGGTGGAGTTAATAATTTAAAACTATCAAGCTTTGAAGCTTTAGGTAAAGACTTATATTTTCATAATAAAATTACTAGAAAATTTTCAACACTTGAAATAATCAGAGCTTTAAAAGAGCATGAGTCAATATCTATTATAAAATTCATACATCAACTACTAGACAATACAAAAGAAGAATTACATCAAGATGTAAAAAAGCAACTTTTAGAATTAAAACTACCTACAGCAAAAGATTATGTAAAAGTTGCATATTCTTATATAAATATTGACGAAAATATATCATCTTTATTTAATAATGACTTTGCTGAAGTAGACAAAGAACAATTAAAAGATATTGAAAATATTGATGAGTTTTTAAAAAAAATAGGTGTAGCTAACAATAAACTTCCTTGTAATGGAAACTTACCATTTAAAGATGAGTGTAATTTTCCAGAATCAAATTTATTAAAAGATTTTATAACTAATTCATTAGAGTTTTTAGATGATGAAATGACAAATCAATTAAAAACATTATCATGGTTTTATGATGAAAGAAAAGAAAAACTTTTTACTCCAGAGGAAATATTTTTATTTAAAGAACATGATAATAGAAAAATAGAATCTATAGCACAAGAAAAAAAGAGTGGTAAGTACAAAGAGCTTTATCTAGGACTTCATATAGATGAGATTGAAGATACAATAGATGTAAATAAGTTAATTAAACAATTAGAGAAGATGAAAGATAAAAATATAGATTCATATCATCAAAATATATATAAAAAAATAACTACTCAACTTGCAAAAATATATAAAGAAGAATCGTCAATAGATACAGTACCACTATTAGTAATTAGCATGAAAAATAATGAGTTTAAATATATAAACGAAGAAAGAAGTAGAGTTGTGTTTTTGGAAACAAAATATAAAAAATACAAAGAACAGATAAAAGAAAACTATGAATATATTGGTTATTTTGATACAAATATTGCACATAGTTTCATTGAAAAAACTATTGGTATAGATATTTTTAATCCTAATTATATTATTGAATATAAAGATGAAAATAATAAAAACATAAATGAACCCAAAGAACATAATGACTTAAAAGAAAAACTTCAAGAAGAATTTTTACCTCAATTTTTTGCATTGGCAAATGAAATTCTGGGAAGCAGTTTTGAAAAAAGTGATGCCATAAAAAGATGGGAAAATTTAATCATAAAATATGCCCACAATGTTATTTTAACTATAAAAGATAAAAATAAATCTATAATAGTAAGCTCAACAGAAGCCAATGATATTGATGTATTATATATACCAATTAAAGATAGGCAGAATAAACCTACTCAAATAGGTGAAGTAGCTCATGACTTAAGTAGTCCTATGGAAAATTCAAATCTCAGAAAATTTGCTCAAGTATTTGCTGAAGGAATTTTTAGAAATCAAAAACTAAAAAGTGATTTTGAACTTTATATCACTGGATATTTAAATAAGGATAAAGTTCTTCAAGATGAAATATTAATAAATAAAGGAATTGAAGATTTAAATATTGAACAAATGAAAAACTTTATAAAAGAAAATTTATTAAATGATACGCAAAAAAGCAATATATTGGAAAAAATAAAAGGTATTGGTGTGGATATTAACAATTTTAATGAATTTAAGAATTTTGAACTTTATAAATCGTTGGAATGTTCTTTTGAGGATTATATTAATAAATTTGATGATGACTATAAAAACATAATTGAAAATTTTGTACTTGAATATAAACAATATTTTAAAGATAAAATTGCAAAGTTAATTGAAAAGAATAAAAAAAAGTTACAAATCTTATCTTTTAAAAAAAGCAAGAATAGAGAGAGTTTTTATGATAAGCTAAAAAAAGTAAAAAGTAAAAATTTAAATTACTTCAAAATAGAAACTGATATATTCAAATTGTTTGATATAGAAGATATAGATAATAGTTGCGATAGCTATATCGAAGCAAAAATAGATTTTGAATTTGAAACAGATGATATTGCTAATGAAAAATTTAATATAACTACAAAAAGTAATAAGATTAAATCAAATGACAACCCTATTGTGGGAAGTGCGAAACAATCAAACGAAAATAGAGAAAAAGAGATAAATGAACAATTAAAAAACCAGAATAGAGGACTGGGTCAAGAATTAAAAGTTTCTTTTAAATACACTAAGCAATTATTTAATATACAAGGATTGAAAGATGATTTTATTGAACAATTAAAAGATGATACATTTGATTACGGAATAGATAATCAAAAGATAAATAATTATATAATGGGTATGGATAAAATTGAATCAAAATTAGATTTTGCTAAAAAAGTTATAAATATAGCATCCAATAAACTAGATGGATTAGGATATGATTTGGTAGTACCAATAATTGAAGATAATAAAATAAAAGAGATTCTTAAAGTTGAATTAAAATCTACAAAAAGTAAGGATGGAGAAATTCAAGTACATTTTTCACAGAATGAAATTAAAAGAATAAAATATTTTATTGAACAAAAGGATTCATCTTTTAGAGTTTGGCTTAATTGTGAAGACAATGATATAACAGTTCCTGTATGTGATGCAGTAAAGCAATTACCAGAACAATTACTATTTTATTTTGAAGACTATATCTTATCACTAGGAATAAACAAATGACACTATCTAAATCACAATACATAAGAGACTTACAATGTCATAAATCACTTTGGCTATATCAAAATAAACCTGAACTAAGAGATATTCATGACCAAACTCAAGAATCTCTTTTTAACTCTGG
>JAYEPG010000014.1:0-3784 GCA_034723795.1 Campylobacterota bacterium | reverse complement strand
CTTTATATCTTTTAAAATAGTATTGTATAAAGTTATCTATATTTGGATTTGTAGATGTGTAATATTTATCTTTTTTTATAGCATATTGTTCTAAAAATAGAGTTGCATCTATTTTATTTAGATAGTGAAGTGCCAAAGAGCTATATGTATCTATATACCAAGTTTTTAAATTTTTCATAGTAGTTTCATCTCTAGAGATAGTTAAACTATTTGTATCTTCATTCCACGTTAAAACTTTTGATTCAAATAACCCATAAAGGTGTATCATACCTTCGCAGTAGTATGGTAGAACTTCATCAACCTCCATCCAAGCTATTAATCCTATTGCTCTTTTTATAGTATCTGTTAAAACAAACTCTTCAAGCTGTTTTTCATCACTGTTTTCATCTAAGAAAAATGATACAAGCCCACCTGTAGTTGCTTTAAACTCCTCTATATTTTTAAAGTTTGCAGTTTTATTCATAACTGTTTCAGTCTCTTCGTCACACCATAAAATATGCCCAAACTCATGTCCGATAGTTGTTATATCATATACTTGATGCCAAGATGCAGTTTCGTTAAATAAAAACTCTCTATCACGTGTAAGTAACTCTTGACCTAAAATCTCTTTAGATAAAGCTAAAAATGGTTTTGCTCTTTGACCTTGAAGTATCTCATCACTAAAAGCAAATATTTTTTTACCTTCTTGTGCTGATACTATCTCATCATTTGGAACAACTTGTGCTGAAAATAGCCCGTTAAATTCTGCACCAAAAAATAGTGCAGGGCGACCAAGATGTAGTTGTACTTTATCTAAACTTTTTAAAGAGAAATCATATATATCTTTAAACTCTTTTGTTTGCTCCTGTTTATAAAAAACTTTTTTAAACATAGATTTTATTTTTTCTACTCTTTGATTATTGTTTTGTAAAGATGGATTTGTAAGTCGTATATCCCATTCTAGGGCAACTGCTTTTCTAAAGTGGTCTTCATAATATTCTAGTGGGTGACCTATTTGAATAGGAGTGGTTAGTTTCATCCAAGTTTTATCTACATCTGCCCATTTTGATACAAGCATATTGGTTCTTTTTTCAGCTAGTGCAGTTATGATAGATTGTAGGTATTGTACATATTCCCATTTTTGGTTATAAACTTCATCTTCAAGTTCTATTATATTATCAACAAACTCTTCAAGAGCATCTATAACGCTAGTAACCTCTTTTTTAAAGGCTGTTATGTAAGCTTCACTTTTATATTCATCATCTTTTTTTACTAACATAGAGTAGCTTCTATCAGCTATATCCCCATTGTGTCCCAAATCAAAAAGTTCATTTGATTCTAAGAAGTTTATTACATCTTCATTTTTACCATCAAACTTTTCAAGTAAATCTTTATTAACCCCATTTATAATAAGTTTTGTCCATGAAGTTTGCCATTTTGAGAACTCGATTCCTACACTATATACACCTTTAAATATCTCTTGATAAAAAGGTGTTAATAAATTGTTTGATGTTATATATTCAATAGTATTATGATGAATATCAAGCCAAAACTCTTTTGCAAATTGATATGATAACTCTTGCAGTTCTATTATTTCATCTTCTGTTTTATTAAGTTTTTTTAAAACTTGAACTAAACCATCATCTCTTAAATTTACAACTCTAGTTATAAGTGCCAACTTTAAATCAGAAGTTAGTTCTAGGTTTAGTCTTTTTGCAAATTGTTTTATTAATTCTAGTTTATCATCTTCATTTTTCTCTAAATATTCATATAGTTTATTTACATCTTCTTTTTGTTTAGATATAAAATCATATAGTTTTTGTATATCTATTAAAAATTGTTCTTTTGTCATTTTATTGCCTTATTATAAATTGATTTGAAATAAAAAAAGGCTCATATAATATGAGCCTTTTTATTGTTGAGTATTAAATATTAGTTGTTGTAAAATCCATTTTCATAAAGTGCTTCTACTAACTCTTTTACACTTCCTACAGATTTAGCAAATTTTCTATCTTGATCATCATTTAGGTTTGCTTCAATAACTTTTTCGGCACCATTAGCACCAATCATAACTGGAACACCACTTACTGTATCTGTATATCCATATTCACCATCAAGCATAACTGCACAAGGGTAAATTTGTTTTTTATCAGATAAAACAGCTTCAACCATTAATGCCGCTGCTTTAGCAGGTGCATAATATGCAGAACCATCTTTTAGTAGTGAAACAATTTGTGCTCCACCTTTTTTTGTTTTTTCAATTATTTCATTAATATCATCCCATGATAATAGATCAGTTAAAGGAACACCAGCAACTGTAGAAAACCTTGGAAGTGGAACCATATCATCACCATGACCACCCATAACTGAACATCTAATTTGACCTGCACCATATCCTAGTTTTTCATAAACAAAGTGAGCCATTCTAGCACTATCTAAGATACCAGCCATACCAAGTACTCTATTTCTTGACCAACCTGATTCTTTTAAAGCAACATAAACCATAGCATCAAGAGGATTTGATACAGGGATAATAATAGCATCAGGAGATGTAACTTTAATACTACTCATTAGTTGTTTCATAATTGATGCATTTTTAATTAGTAAATCATCTCTACTCATACCAGGAAGCCTTGGACTACCAGCAGTAATAACAATAACATCACAATCTCTTACATCTTCTAAAGTTTCAGCAACAGTTACAATAGTATGTTTTCTAGCAGCTTGAGAAGCTTGAGATAAATCTAGTGCAATACCTTTTGCTTTATCAACATTATTTGCTCTTAGCATAACTTCGTGACAAGAACCACTCATTACTAAACTATAGGCTACACTTGAACCAACATTACCAACACCAACAATCGCTACTCTTTTTCCTCGCATGAAAACTCCTATGTAATTTTATATTTGTATTTTTATTTTGTTATACTGTAAAATAAATAAAGATTAAGACTCAAATAAGTCCTAATCTTTATTTATATTTTGTATTATACCCAAAAAAGTAACCAAACGGTTACTTTTAAGTTTAACTAATTAAATTAGATATTATCAATAATACTATTTAATGTAGCAGATGGTCTCATAGCTTTTGAAGCTTTAGTATCATCTGGGTTGAAGTATCCACCAATATCTTGAGGCTTACCAGCAACAGCTAATAACTCAGACATAATAGTTTCTTCATTATCTGTAAGTGCGGCAGCAACTGGTGCAAATTTAGCAGCTAATTCAGCGTTGTCACCTTCAGCAAGAGCTTTAGCCCAGTACTGAGCTACAAAGAAGTGAGAAGCTTTGTTATCTGGCTGACCACATTTTCTTCCTGGCTCTTTGTTGTTATCAAGGTATGCATCATTTGCATAATCAAGTGCAGCTGTAAGTGCAGTTAATTTAGCATCTGAATGTTTGTTACCTAAAAATCTAAGCGACTCAGCAAGTGCAAGAATTTCACCTAAAGAATCCCATCTTAAGTGACCTTCAGCTAAGAATTGATCAACATGCTTAGGAGCAGATCCACCAGCACCAGTCTCATATAGACCACCACCAGCTAATAAAGGAACGATTGAAAGCATTTTTGCAGATGTTCCAAGCTCTAAAATTGGATACATATCAGTAAGGTGATCCCTAAGAACATTTCCAGTTACAGCAATAGTAGTTTTACCTTCTCTTACTCTAGCATTTGTGAATCTAGTAGCATCAGTAACTTTCATAAATTGAATATCTAAACCAGCTGTATCATACTCTTTTAAGTACTCATCAACTTTTTTCTTAACTTCAATATCGTGAGCTCTAGCAGAATCTAACCAGAAAA
>JAYEPG010000013.1:0-3789 GCA_034723795.1 Campylobacterota bacterium | reverse complement strand
TTAAATCTAAAAAGAAAAACTATAAACTACCAAAAGAGTTAGATGAGCAAGATATAAAAGCTTTATCTTGGGATGAAGTTAAAGAGATTATTAAAAATCAACCTACAAAAGGTAGAAGAGGTGCTGCAGCTAAAAAGACAACAGCTGCTAAAAAAACAACTACTAAAAAAACTACGGTAAAAAAAGCCCCAGCTAAAAAAACAGCTGAGAAAAAACCTGCTGTAAAGAAAACTACAGAAAAAAAATCTGCCGTTAAAAAAGCACCCGCTAAAAAAACTGCGGCAAAAAAAACTGCGGCAAAAAAAGAAGAAAAATAATTTAATTTAAATATCATATAAGATGGTTTGTATTCTCACAAATGAGAAACAAATCACTCATATAATCATACTCCAGCTATAATAAAGTATTCTCTAAAAATAACTAAATCAGTAAATAATTACTATATTTTTTAAATAAAACTAAAAGCTAATAATTTTATAAATAGTTTTGGTATAATAAAATATTAACAATAAGGAGTATCTTATGACTATGAAAGTAACTGTAAAAGATGAATATATAGAACAATTTGAAGAAGCTATTAAAACTCTACCAAATGATGCAGTAGATGTTAAAAAATCGCTTGATGAAGAGATACGAAAAAGATCCAATGAGTATAGAAGTGGAAAGATGGAAACTACACCATTTATGGAAGGATTGGATGAGATTAAAAAGAGTTTGGTATCGAGACTCTAATAGTAGAAAAATCCGATAGATTCAAAAGTGAGCTTATCTACAAAGGTTATACAATACCTTTTGAAATAGATAAAGAAAAAAATAAAATCATCATCTTAGGTATATTTAACCAAAACCTTTGGAACTAAAATATAACAATAATAAAAGATATCAAATCACTCATCATAAATATACTTGAAAAGAAAAAAGATCTAAGCTGCTATTTATGTAGATTTTATGCAAAAAATAAAGCAAATGAAAAAACTACGGCAAAAAAGTACCTGCTAAAAAAACTTTAGTTTATTAGTTAAGAGGCATTTTAGTATAATAAATAAAATTGAAAAAAAGGTATCATAAAATGGGTGTTGAAATAAAAAGATTAAAATCAATTTTAAACAAAGGTAGTTTTCATAGTGAAGTATCTACAGTTGCTAATATTGCACTTAAAAACTCAATAATATCAAGAAAAAAGTATTTTAGTTCACATGCAAAAAGTGATAGTGGTATTACCCTTGATTTTAAAGATATAAATAAATTTGCTATACAAAAAAGAGGAAATCTAAAAGTATATCAGGATTTACCAAGAGGGATAAGAGTTGTTGCAAGATAAAAAAACAGCTTTTATAATAGCTGGACCAAATGGATCTGGTAAAACAACTTTTTCTATCTCTCTTATAAAAAATACAAACATCTTAACAGGTATGCATCTCAATGCGGATATGATTCTCAAAGCAAATGAAAATGATGATTTTTTAAAAGATTTTGCTCCACTAGAACAGCACTTAAAAGTATCTAGCCTCATAGATAATAAAATAGATGAACTTATAGAAGAAGGTGAAAACTTAATACTAGAAACTGTATTTTCATCATCATATAAATTAGAAACTTTTCAAAAACTAAAAGATGCAGGATACTTTATAAATATGATTTTTGTATCTACTCAAGATCCTTTGATCAATGTACAAAATGTAGCATTAAGAGTTGAAAAAGGTGGTCATGCAGTACCAATTGATAAAATATTTAAAAGATTTAAAGGTGCTCATGAAAATCTTGAAACAATAGCAAAAGATGTAGACTGCTTAATCTTAATAGATAATTCAACTATAAATCAAGCACCCATAATACATACAGCACTTTCAAATGGTGCAAGGTGTTCTATAGATACTGAGAATAATATGCCTGAATGGATACAACAAATTCTAGATAATACAAGTGAAGAGATTGAAGATACCTCAAAAGTACAAGTATGTAACCAAATCCAATCAGTTCTTGATGAAAAGTTTGTTGAGCTTGTGGAGATGGATATAGATGATTTGTTGATGGAACTAGAAAAATAAGATGGTGATGGTATAGTGGAAAGAACTTTAATTTATTAGTGTTAAGTATGAATTTTGTATAAAATTTAAAATAAAAGAAAGGAGTATCGTTATGATAGATATAGAAAAAATAAAACCTGAGATACTGGATAGATTAAAACCACTTTCTCTTGATAAAGTTATTTTGTTTGGTTCATATGCATATGGTACTCCAAACAATGATAGTGATGTAGATCTATTTTTATTAAAAGATAATGTAGATGATTTAGACTATGATGTGGAGGCACAATTTAAACTTGGAGACTTAATGAAAAAATATCAAATAGGTTTTGATATATTATACTCTTCATCAAGCTTTTTAAACTCTAGCAATGAACCTTTTTATAAAGTAGATATTTTAGAAAAAGGGAAAGTTTTATATGCCAAATAAACCAAGTGAAAAAGAGTGGTTGTCTCTTGCAAGTCATGATTTAAATGGTGCAATTTTGATGTACGAAGCAGATCATTATTAAATTATAGGAAGAAAATGAAATCAATAGCAATTAAGTTAGTAGTAGTATCTGTTTTAGGGTTGTTATTTGTAGGTTGTGGAACTGCTTCAAAAAGTGCTTCAAGTATAACAGGAGGAGCTCCATCTTACAAATTTTCGAATACTGGTATGTCAAGGACAAAAGCAGGTGATTTAGAATTAGCAGCAGCTGTTTTAGATGGTGTAGGTTATCTAGTTACATCTTTTGCTAATTCAGATATAGGTAAATCAATTGCTAACTCTGACTTAGTTGTGTATGGATTTGATGGGTTCGATAAAAATGGTTATCATAAGGATACAGGTACACTATACAATAAAAAAGGATTTGATAAAGATGGCTATAATAAAGATGGATACAACAAAGATAGTTATACTAAAGATGGATTTGGTAGGAATGGTATTAATAGGCTCACACTAACTAACTATGATGAAGATGGTTATGATAAAGATGGTTATGATAAAGATAATTATGACATATATGGATTTGACAGAAGTGGCATTAACAAAGACACACTAACTAACTATGATGAAGATGGCTATAATCGCTACAAAGTAAATAAAAATGGTGTTGCTCTTGAAAACTATTACTTTTATCCTACCTCTGAAGAGGATTGTTATAGAAGGGGATTAAGTCCAATGAATGCTGCAAATGGGTCATTAATGTGTCATAAAGAATTACTTGCAAATAGTGGCAAATCTACAATTGCTGATAATCTACAAAGTCACATACATAAGTGTAGTATGAAAAGTATCTCTTCATGTAATAAAGTAGCAGGAGTTTATACTAAAGCAAAACAGTGTGACATGTCATTATTATATTACAATAAAGCATGTAGCTATGGAGATGGTGGAAGTTGTTTTCAAGTTGGGGGACTATATGAAGAAGGTCTAAAAATAATAAAAGATCTAAAAAAAGCAAAAGAATATTATAAAAAAGCTTGTAAACTCGGATATACATATGGATGTCTTCAGTAGTAGTGTAGTCACTTAAGCCTTGAAAGACTGTTACTATTGCCAATACATATAAACACAATTAATAAATAAATTGTTTTAGTTGTTTTATGAAGTGAAAACATAAACTATAGCACTCTTTATTGTCTATTAATATCTTCCTTGTGACCTTTGTATGGATAAGTGTAGCCAGATCAATTTACCTTGTCCTGTTTGTTCGTAATTTACTTCTACTAAATTTGATATTATTATTTTAATTCCCAGTGTCCTGATTTTAAACTT
>JAYEPG010000012.1:0-3790 GCA_034723795.1 Campylobacterota bacterium | reverse complement strand
AAAAAGTTTACTATTTATTTTATATCTATATCTTTTACTTTTCCACCTTTTAATCTATCCATAAGTTCAAGCATACCACCTCTTAAATATCTACTTGATATACCTATAGATGTTAAATATGTTCTTACCATAATAGAACGGTCTGATTTAGGACATACACAAACTATAACTTTATCTTTTGGTAACTCATCTAATCTATCAGGTAACTCATCTGCAGGTATACTTAAACCAAAATTCAACTGCCAAACTTTTGTTTCAGCCAGTACTCTTATATCTAAAAGCTCCACTTTGTCTTCGTTATATAATGTTATAAAATCTTCTATATTTACCATAGCTTCACCCATACCTTTAGGTGTAATATTTCTTATTATTGATTCCATTTTTTCTCCAAGGTTTTTATTGATGTTATTATAGTATATTTATTCTTTTTAGATACAATTATTTAAATTATACTAATTTTACATGAGGTTATTATTATGAAAAAAATATGGATTATTGTATTTGTTATTTTATCAATTATTGCAACAGTATTGGCAATGTTAACAACACCAACACAACAAAAAAAGTTAACTTTAGCAACAGGAGCAATTGGAAGTGATAGTTACGCTTATGGATTATCATATCAAGTACTTTTAGAAGAGGTAGGTGTAGAGTTGAAACTTCTTCCTACACAAGGTTCACTTGATACTATAGGTTACTTAAACAATAAAGAGGCAGATATAGGATTTATTCATGGTGGTGTATTAGAGGATAAAAAAGAGTATGATTTTGAATCTTTAGCAAGTGTTTACACAGAACCTTTATGGATATTTTATAGGGACGAGGGATATTCTATAAACTACTTAATAGAAACAACTGGAAAAAAAGTTGGAATAAGTACAACAAATGACGGCACATATGATTTGATGCAAAGACTCTCCGATGCTAATGGTTTGGTTGAAAATATCGATGCAAACTATTTAAGTGATGAAGAATCTTTAAAACAATTAAAAGATAAAAAAATAGATATATTTATAACTCTAGCAACACAAGACAACCAATATGTTCAAGAGTTATTAGCAGATCCTGCAATAGAAGTTATGAGTATAAAAAGGGTAAATGCTTATACTCAAAAGTTTAATTATCTTGAATCACTTAACTTATACGAGGGTATTATAGATATGTATAAAAACTTACCATCAAAAGATGTTAAGCTTTTAATCACAAGTCAAAATCTAATTTCAAATAAAAATATCCCAGATGAACTTATAAGAATTTTTCTAAAAAAAGTAAAAGCTATACATGGTGAACTTTCACTTGATAATCTTGATACACAAATAAATATAGAAGCAAAACTTTTTGTTGAAAATGGTGAATCGTGGCTAGAAACTATTTTTCCATACTGGATAGCGTCTCAAATTGATAGGCTTAAACTATTTTTGATACCACTTATTTGGCTTATAATACCATTATTTAAAAGTATTGTACCACTTTATATATTTACTATTAGATCAAAAATATTTAGATGGTATTCAAAACTGCAAGATATAAATAGTAGAATAAAAAATAAAGATGAAGATATTTTATTAATAGAAAGAGATTTGAAAACTCTACAAAATGAGATTGAGATAAAAACCAAAGTACCACCATCATATATGGGTGAGTACTATAACCTTATCTTACATGCTGAACTTTTAGAGAAAAAAATAGAACTAGTAAAAATGGAAAACAAATAGTTATAATATATCGTGTAAACTATTTGCTTTATCCATCCATTTTGCCATATCTTCATACTGTTCATTTTCAATCATAGTTCTT
This sequence comes from Campylobacterota bacterium, assembly GCA_034723795.1. GTDB lineage: Bacteria > Campylobacterota > Campylobacteria > Campylobacterales > Arcobacteraceae > JAIOSF01. Next base: position 1,993 of record JAYEPG010000012.1, on the reverse strand, counting down.
ATTAATTTCATTTGATCTTCGAACTTATCAAGCGAATCTAACATATTTCCCCTATTTTGCTTAAAAATATCAGTCCACATATGAGATGATGATTTAGCAATTCTACTCATATCTCTAAACCCACCACCTGCAAGTGAGATAATATCTTTTGGATCTTCATTTGTCATAACCGTATTTGCTAAAGCGTAAGATATAGCATGAGGAAGATGTGATATAAAACAAGCGTGTTTATCATGAGTTGAGGAATCCATCTGAACTATTCTCATAGCAATAGAATTAAATATATCTAAAGCTCTATTTTTATGAACCTCATCACATATATCTAAGTCACATAAAACTATTGTTTTACCCTCATAAAGTCCATCAATAGCAGCATGTGGTCCAAACTTTTCAGTACCTGTCATAGGGTGTGCAGCAACAAAACTCTTTCTTAACTTTTGTGGTATATTATCAACAATAAGTTTTTTTGTACTACCAAAATCTATAATCGTTGTATCTTCACTAATTCCCTCTAAAGTTGGCATAAAAGAGATAATAGCATTTACAGGTATACATAAAACTATCACATCACATTTTAAAAGTTCATCTATATCAACAACTGACTCAACAAGCCCTAAAGCTATTGCTTGTTTTTGATGCTCAATATTATGGTCATATCCCACAACACTTGATGATATTCCATATTTTTTAACAGCCTTTGCAAACGATCCACCCATTAGTCCAAGTCCTACAATTCCAAACTTCATTTTATCTATTCCACTCTTTCAATACTCTTTGTGTATCTCTTTTCATAGCCTTCGCCTTTAAATCTTCACGCTTATCATAATCTTTTTTACCTTTTGCTATACCAATATTCACTTTAAACATGTTTTTATCATTAAAATACATCTTTGTAGGAACTATAGTATAACCATCTTTTGAAACTTTCTCAAAAAGTTTATTTATTTGCTTACGGTGCATAAGAAGTTTTCTATCACGATTTTCCTCTGGTCTATACGATACATGAGTAGTATCTAAATGAGATATATGCATATTAAATATAAAAACCTCATTTTTAACAATTCGTACAAATGACTCTTTAAAGTTCATCCGCCCTGCTCTTATAGCTTTAACTTCTGAACCATGAAGCACAATACCAACCTCAAATATATCTTCAATAATATAATCATGAAAAGCCTTCTTATTGAAAAACTCTTTTACACTTGTCTTTTTTTTATCTTTTGCTTTTGCCACTTTATTTTCCTTCTATCTTTGGAATTATATCTAAATTAATTTTATTTTCTATATCTCACTTATAGTTGCTTTGCTTTACCATAAGGTTCTTGAGATTCTGCAACCATTAAAATATTATCTTCAAGTACATACTCACTATTATTTACACTACTGCTTATACCATTACCCATATCATCATAAAACTTCTCAACAAACTTAACTATTCTTTCAAGAACTCTAGGAACTATCTTTTTTCGTTCCAATAACTTAGGTTTAACTTTCAAAGTTTTAGCTACATCATTTGCTAATGGTTTTCTCTCATCATAAATATATGTATCAATTACTTTTTTAACTTGCGTCTTGTTTAGATTTTCTTCTTCACATATTTTTTCAAAAGCATCCATTTTTTCATTATCCCAAAACTTTTCAAACTCATCATCTATATTTTTATCATCTTTTATCTGCATTAAATTTTCATTGATAAACTTTTCTATTAGTTCTCTTTTACTTCTAAGTTGAGGGTTATTGTTTAAAATATTTGTGATATTTTCTTTTTGTTTTTTAACTTTCTCTTCATCTTTTTCATCTTTTATATCACCTAAAAGTTTTAAGATATAAGATACATTGATTTCATCTTTATGTATAAGTTCAAGCTCAAAATCTACATCTTCCAAAATAGATACTTTTTCTTTATCATTACTGTTTTTTATAGGTTTTATATCAAGATATTTAGAAAGATAGTCTTCAAACTCTTGTTCACCCATTTTTAAATCAGACCACT
>JAYEPG010000011.1:0-17460 GCA_034723795.1 Campylobacterota bacterium | reverse complement strand
AAAGCTGATGCCTTACCGCTTGGCGATACCCCATCAAGTATTAGAAAGATTATATCTTTTTAACTGGCGGAATTATAGTTAAATAAAATATATTTGTCAAGTAAATTTTAAATAAATTTTGAAATTTTTCAGGAAGCTTAATAATTCGTTTGGATATAATCATAAAAAATTATATAAAGGACATATAAGATGTCAGCAATACAAAGAGTAAAAGAAGCAATAGAAGAGATCAAAAAAGGTAACATGGTTATCATGCTTGATGATAAGGATAGAGAAAACGAAGGTGATTTAGTTTATGCAGCAGCATTAAGTGATGATCAAAAAGTAAACTTTATGGCTACTCATGCAAAAGGTCTTATTTGTGTTGCGGTGTCTAATGAAACTGCAAATAGACTTGAACTTAACCCAATGGTAGCTTCAAATACATCATCTTATGAAACTGCATTTACTGTTTCTGTTGATTGTGCAAAGGCTAGTACAGGTATAAGTGCTGGAGAGAGAGATGATACTATTCGAATCTTGGCAAACCCTATTAGTAAAGCTGTAGAACTTGTTCGTCCTGGACATATTTTTCCTCTGATTGCAAAAGATGGCGGTACACTAGTAAGAACTGGTCATACAGAGGGTTCTATTGATTTATGTAAATTAGCTGGTCTTGCAGGTGAAGCTGTTATTTGTGAGATTATGAAAGATGATGGAACAATGGCAAGACGTGATGATTTAGATATATTTGCCGACAAACATAAGATGAAGCAAGTTTATATCTCTGATATTATTGAGTATAGAATGGCAAATGAATCACTTGTAGAAGAGATAAGTAGTGAAGAAACAGAGTTCTTTAATTCAAAAGTTACAAAAAAAGTTTTTGCTGACCATCTTGGGAATAACCATACGATAATTCAATTTGGAAATATAACAAAAACATCTTTAGTAAAGTTTCATAATGTTGAAGCAGATATTAACTTATTTTTAAATGATGATAAACTACAGTCTATGTTAAAAGCTATAAACTTACTGCAAGCAAAAGGTGGAATCTTAATATTTTTAGACAGTAAACAAGAAAATAAAGATGCTATAAAAGATTTTGGTGTTGGAGCTCAAATTTTAAATTCACTTGGAATCGAGGAGATTAAACTTCTTTCTAGTGGTGGAAAACACTCTTTTGTAGGTTTGACAGGTTTTGGACTTGAAATCAAAGAGGAGATTGCTATAGAGTGTTAAATCCTTATCTGTAAAAATAACAGTTTAGAATAACTTTTCTAAACTGTTATTTTGCTCTAATATATTATTTATATGTTTTATATCTTTACCTTTTATATATAGTGCATTGAAATTTAATCTTTTAATTTGAGAAAATATCTCATCATCACTAAATGATGTTACATCTATTACTATTAATACTGCATAACTATAAAATTGTTTTAAAAAATCTATCTCTTTGTTAGAAATATCGTCATTTGTATTTGCTAAAATAAATCTATTTGTTTGACCCATTGGTACGATTTGTGTACTTTTATTTATAAATATGGGCTTGAACAGTTCAAATCCATTTAAACGTTTTAAATCAATTTTATACTCAAATAACTCAGCAATTTGTAAAAAGTGATTAAGATAAACTTTTGGTAATCTAATGTGCTCAAAAAACCTATCTTTATAAGAGAATGATACTTCAAATAAAGAGTGTATAGTAAGGTTTTTAATATCATAATCTTTATATGTCAATCTATTTACATTTGGAGATATATCTTGTAAAAATTTTAGGTTAGTACAAAATATTGTTTTATTATTTTCATAATTATATAATGTTTCAAAATCTTTTGTAATATCATCTTTTAAAATTATAGTTTTTGCTATTAGTTCTTTAGTTTTAAAAAGATTAAGAAACTGATAAAATATATCATCAATATGGATAAATGATGTGTTTTTTTGAAGAAGATAATATCTTAAAATATTACTTTTTGCTTTTCTTAAGTCCTCAACTTTTATCCAAGCTATCTCACTATCACTAATGGGTGGGATAAAGTCAACAATAATTGCAAATATCCCTTTTTTTATAGCTTTATTTAAATCATCTTGATTATCAGTAAAGAATGCATCTCCATCATTAAGCTTTCGTAAGTCTGTGTGTATTTGAGTTACAAAAGATATTGCAGGGGTATTTAAAAGTGTACCCTCTACTATATCTGTTAATGCAGAAATTTTCATAATATTTTGCTTTAATTTTGTTAGCTTACTTTTGTACCAGCAGTTTTATTTTGCTCTGGTCTTAGTAGGTGTAATCCATTTTCATCTTTTGCAGCTAAAAGCATACCTTCACTCATCATACCCATAAGTTTTGCAGGTTTTAGGTTTGCTACTACACAAGCTTGAGTTCCTACTAGTTCTTCGGCACTATAAAATTCTTTAATTCCAGCTATGATTTGTCTTGGATGAGCCTCACCTACATCTACTTGTAGTTTTAATAGTTTTTTTGATTTTGGTACTTCAACGGCTTCTAAAATAGTTCCTATTCTAAGAGTTGTTTCAAAAAATTGATCTATTGTTATGATGTTGTCCTCTTCCATAGTAGAATCTTCTTTCCCTTTTTGTTTTTGGGATTCTTTTCTAGGTTTTTCAACTTTTTCTTCAGCTTTTTGAACATCAGCAGTTACTGATAGTTCAGCTTCTATTCTAGGGAATAGGGCATCTATTTTAGTGATAGTTGTATCTGCTACAAGTTCTTTGTTTATGATTAAACTTTTGTATGAATCGTTGTTTACAGTTATACCTAAAGATTGTGCTATTTTAGAGATTTTTTCTGGCATAACACACTCTAGCATAACAGAAACTTTTGCCATGATATTTACTATTAAAGCAACAAGTGCCATAGCCTGATCTTCTCTTCCATCTTTCATCATATTCCAAGGCTCATAGTCACCAATAGCTTTATTTCCAATAGTTAATACTTTCCATAACTCTTCTAGGTATCTGTTTAACTGCATATTGTATATAAGAGGTTCTGCATTTTCTAAAATTAAGTGTGCTTCATCTAACTCTTTTTGGTGGTACTTAGATACATCTTTGCTAGTTACTTTAAAGTCAAAGTATTTTCCACTCATACCTTGGATTCTATTTAATAAGTTTCCTAAATCATTTCCAAGGTCAGAGTTGATTCTATCCATTAAAGCTCTTTGAGAAAAGTCACCATCTTGACCAAATGGAACTTCTCTAAGCATAAAGTATCTAAATGCATCAAGACCATAAGCATCTGCAACCTCTTTAGGGTTTACAACATTTCCTTTTGATTTTGACATCTTTTCGCCATCTCTAGTCCACCATCCATGAGCTGCAATATGATCAGGAAGAGGAAGGTCAAGAGACATTAAGAATGCTGGCCAGAAAATTGCATGAAACCTTAAAATATCTTTACCAACTAAATGAACTTTTGCATGCCAGTATTCCATGTTCTCTTCATCTTTACCATAACCTAAAGCAGTGATATAGTTCATCAAAGCATCAAGCCAAACATACATAACGTGTTTGTCTTCGTTCATAGCTTCTGGAAGTTTTACACCCCAGTCAAATGAAGTTCTAGATATTGATAAATCATTCAATCCACCTTTTACAAAGTTTACTATCTCTTTAGCTTTTGACTTAGGAAGTATAAACTCAGGGTTGTTTTCATAAAGTGCTAAAAGTCTATCTTCATAGTTAGAAAGTTTGAAAAAGTAACTCTCCTCTTTTACAACAGTTGTAGGTCTTCCACAATCAGGACAACCTTCATCATTGATAAGTTGAGCATCAGTAAAAAATGTTTCACAACCTACACAATAGTTACCCTCATAGTTCCCTTTGTATATATCATCCTTATCAAACATCTTTTGAAATGCTTTTTGAACACCAAGCTTATGATCCTCATCAGTTGTTCTGATAAACTTATCATAAGATATATCAAAATCATCCCATAATGTTCTAAATTTACCACTTATCTCATCAGCATACTCTTTTGGAGTTTTACCTCTTAAAGCAGCACTATCAGCTATTTTTTGACCGTGTTCATCAGTCCCTGTTAAAAAGAATGTATCATAACCCACTAATCGTGAATATCTAGCTAATACATCTGCAATGATAGTTGTGTAAGCGTGACCTATATGTGCTATATCGTTAACATAATAGATTGGAGTTGTTATATATACTTTTTTACATGATTGCGACATTTAATTCCCTTGAGTGTTTAATATTAATACGCGATTATATCTAAATCATTGTTAAATTATGCTACCCTTACAAATAAATAAAAAAGTAAAGGTAAAAACCTATAATGATAAAACAATACTATTTAAACCATAGTCAAATAGATGTATATTTTAAACAAAGCAAAGAGGATTTTGTAGTTACAGAGATACCACTTTATGAGTTTACTGGTGAGGGTGAACATGTTATTTTAAAAATACGAAAAAAAGATTTAACAACTTGGGATGCTTTAGAGATAATTGCATCAAAAGTAGGGTGTAGAAGTAGAGATATTGGATATGCTGGTCTAAAAGATAAAAATGCAATGACGGTACAATATATATCTATACTTAAAAAGTTTGAAAATAAAATAGATACTTTTGAGCATCCTCAAATAAAAATATTAGAAAAAACATACCACAACAACAAAATTAGAACAGGACACCTAAAAGGAAATAAATTTTTTATTAGACTTAAAAGAGTTAATCCAATGCATAAGATGAAAATAGAATCTGCACTGGAACAAATTGCAACATATGGTATACCTAACTATTTTGGTTTTCAAAGATTTGGAAATGATGGGGATAATTACTTAAAAGGTAAAGATATTATTGATGGTAAGTTAAAAGAGAAAAAAAGAAAACTAAAACAGATGTATATAAATGCATATCAATCATATCTATTTAACTCGTGGTTATCAAAAAGAATTGAGATAAGTAAACTAATAGATGGATTTAAAGCAAATGAGATAGCTTCTAAAGTTGGTTTAGATGTTGATGTTATCAAAGAGATACAAAAACAAAAACATCCGTTAAAAATACTAAAAGGTGATGTATTTAGTCACTACCCTTACGGAAGACTTTTTTATGTTGAAAATATGGCAGAAGAAGCAGAGAAGTTTTATAATAGAGATAGAGTTCCTACAGGACTATTAGCAGGGTCTAAAACAAAGTTTGCTATTGATGATGCTCTAAAATTTGAAGAAGAGTTCACAGAAGATACAAAAGAAAATGGTGCAAGAAGATTTGCATGGGTATTTCCATCAGAAATTTCTAGTGAGTATAAAGAGGTAAAAGCTTGGTTTGAATTGAGTTTTGAACTACCAAAAGGTAGTTATGCAACAGAAGTTATATCTGAACTATTACATATAGATTTAAGATAATGGAGGAGGGCTTAGTTTCCTGCTCCCATTGATGCAATAAGTGCAGCTAATTCATCATCATCTACAACATCACTATTATCATCACCTGCTAAATGTTTTGCACTGGAAGCAAACTTTCCATTTTTAGGGTCTAATTCATTTACAACTCTTTCTATCTTTTGTCTACTTGCATCTTGTACTTGCATTGACTCTAAAGTAATAAATAGATTATTTTTTATACCATCAATATCGTTTATTAAGTTTTTACTATATTGTAGTTCATCTAATTTATTTAAAACTACATCAATATGGTCCATAACTTCAAGAGACATTTTTTCTGATTCTTCTATAACTTCACATAGTTGAGATACAACATTTATATTTTCTATTTTAGTTGACATATTTATTTACCTTTACATCTATATTCTTTTATTTGATTTAATGTACCAAATAATCTCATAGATTCTATCTCAACTTGTTTTGCATAATGATTAATTGTATTGTTATCCTCATTATTTGTACTAGAATTCATTAAATTTGTTAAGTATTGATACAAGTTGTTATTCATTTCATGTAATTGTGTCATAATTTCTGCATTTATGTTATCATAGTCTCTTTGATATTCATCTAACCAATTATCTAATTTATCAAATCTTTTAACAATATTGTCATTTTTATCTGCTAGTCTTGAGTATACATTATCTTTATACTTAAATAGTTCAACTTTTAAGTTTGCTATATCATAAATCAAATCTATATCACAAACTTGTGTTCTAGTTTCTTGTAAAAAACTAGCTTTTGATGCAGCATTTACTAGCTTACCTGACATAGTTTCAATCTCTTTTGAGATATCTGAAATCCCTTTTGAAACATCAGCATTGTTTTTTGTAGATCTATCCATTCTTGATACTGCCGTATTTATTTTTAAAATAGAGCTCTCTTGTTGTTTTGATGAATTTGAAACATTTTCAATTAATTGTATTGTGTTATTGATATTGGCACTCAATAGTTCATAACCATTTATCATATCATCTGCAATACTCTTACCATTATTTGCTTTTGTTGTCGCATTTACAACAATCTCTTTTATATCTTTAGCAGCTTCCGCTGATCTACTAGCTAGGTTTCTAACCTCTTGTGCAACTACTGCAAAACCTTTTCCAGCTTCTCCTGCTGTGGCTGCTTCAACTGCTGCATTTAGTGAAAGAATATTTGTTTGGAAGGCAATTTGATCTATTACTGTTATTGCTTCATTTATTGAGTTTACTTTTAGTGCAATTTCATCCATAGCAGATGCTGTTGATTTAGCTAAATCTTTACCACTTTTTGCAGATACTGTAACATCTTTTGCCAAGTTTGACATCTCACTTGTATTTTCAGTGTTTTCATGTATTGTTTTAGTTATTAAGTCTAATGACTCTGTTGTATTTCTACCAGACTTGGCTTGTGCATCAACAGAATTTGCAAGATCTGATGACGATTTTGATAATATATGAGTATTGTTATTAAGTTGGTCACCTGTGTTTAATATCATTGCTAATATCTCTGATGTATTGTTTCCAACTAGTTTTATACCAGCTGTTACGGCACCTAAGTCACCATAAATACCTCTATCATCTATCTTATAGTCATATTTTGACTGGCTATAGTTTCTTAGAGTAACATTAATTTTATCCAGTGTTGATTTAACACTTTTAATCATAAAGTTAAGGTTTTTTCTCATATCTTCAACATGTGGATTTGATGCACTTGATGTAACCTCATATACAAAAAAACCATTTGCTGTTTTTTCTAATACATCATTTGTTTCAGATATAACAATCTCATCACGTTTTAAACCTTCATTTACTTGATCCATATATCTGTTAAATAGGTTTGCAACTTCACCTATTTCATCATTTGTTTGTGCTTTTAGTTTAATATTTGTATCATTTGAAGAAATTAAATTTTCAAAACCTTGTTTTAGTCCATCTAATGGTTTTATAGTACTTCTAACTACATAAAAAATTATACCAATTGTAAGCCATCCTAAGGCTGTTGACCAAATTAAAATAGCTAAAGTTATACTTTTTAAGTCATTATCAGAATCTTCAAGTGAGAAAGTAAGATCCATAACCCCAATAATATCACCTTGAGATTGATTTGCATGACACATTAAACAATCTTTTGTTGCAATCATAGGTTTAATCATTCTTAAACTATGACCATCATTATTATCTACTTCAATCATTTGGTTAGATTTAGTTTTAAATGAATCTAATATAACTATATCTTTTGTAAATTTAGAATCAGGGGAATACATCTCAATAAGGGGTTTACTTTTAGCTATTGTTAAATGCTCAACACCAGTAATACCTCTTGCTTCATCTTCGGCTTTTTTTATTTGTACAGGATCTCCTGTATTCATTGCATTTCGTAAACTTTGAAATATTGCTGTATTTAGCATATCAAGGTTTTTCTTTGTGGTTTCAATATTGTTGTCACTTACTTTTGAAACAGTTGATACTAAAATAGCTATACTGCTAAATGTCATTAATAAAAACATTGAAAATATAATTTTATTTCCAACTTTTTTTGTTATAAAATCTGGTAACATTTTTAATTCCTACAATTTAATTACAAGATTTTAATATAATTGTTATTAAAGTATGATTATGTTGTTAATGTCACTTTGAAAACTGCTCCATCATCTTCATTGTATGCCTCTATTGTTGCATCATTTTGATCATCTATAATCTTTTTAGCTATGCTAAGTCCTATCCCCATTCCTGAAGACTTTTTTGTCCCTTTAAAAGGTTCAAAAAGATGTTCTATAATATCTTGTGGTATTCCGCCTGCATTATCTTTAAAAGTAATGATTATTTTATTGTCATTATTTGTAATATTTATATCTAATCTTCTGTTTTCAAATTTATCAATTTTCATCAATTCATCCATAGCATTATTAATAATAATTATCCAAACTTGTTCTATTCTTTGTATCTCTATAGTTGCAAAGTATTCAAACTGATTTTTATCCATATCTATATTAAACTCTTGATTATTTATATACACAGCAGATACATGTTTGATTTTGTTGTAAGCTAAGATAGAAGAAGTTACTATAGTTGAGTATATATTTATATTCTCTTTTGTACTTATTGATTGTTGTGAAATCTCTCTCATTGAACTCACAATTGTTTCGATTCTATTTATACCATCAGTTATTTTTATTAAGTTATCTTCCATACTATTTTTTATATTTGCATTATTGGACCCATTAATATCTTCAATATCATATCCTAACATCTCAATATTTGCTTTAATATATGTAAGTGGTGTATTTATTTCATGAGTTATACCAGCTGCTAATTGACCAGTTGCAGTAAATTTTGCATTTAAAACTCTCTCCTCTTGATATGCTTTTAACTCTTTATCAAGTTTCTCTTGCAATAAAACTGGTTCTAAAGTTATTTTTAAAGTATCAATAAGTAGATGCATATCTAGTGGTTTGGTAACAAATTTTGATACACCTATATCTATAGCTTTATGTAAAAAGTCTTTATCATTATGTGCTGTTGTAATTATAATTGGTATTGTTGGATTTATTTTTCTAATCTCTTTACTTATAGCAAGACCATCCATTCTTGGCATACTTATATCTGTAATAACAATATCAATATCATTTTTATATTTTTTAAATATATTTAATCCATCTTCACCATCTTCACCTAAATAACAATTTTTGAATAGAGTGCTTACAAGTGAATTTACTATATCTCTTAGTTGTTTTTCATCTTCTACATATAACGCCGTTAAATTTTTAAACATATATAGCCTTAACTAATTTAATTTATACTTACTCTTTTATTATATTGTTTTTATTATTAAATCTCTAAATAATATTCAATAGATGTAAAGTTTGTATATAATATAATTCAATAATTTTAAATATGAAGAGTAAATATATGATTGTAGGAATAGATGGAACAGTAGAGTTAAAGGAACCAACAAAGGTTCATATAAATGTAAATGGACTTATCTATGAAGTTTTTATATCTATTAATTGCAGCTCTGCAATTGTAGATAAAAATGTAAAACTGCATACTACCCAGATTATCAAAGAAGAGAGTAGCAACCTTTATGGTTTTTTAGATTTAAATGAAAAAAAACTATTTGATACAGTTATCAAAATAAATGGAGTCGGTCCTAAGGTAGCACTTGCTATTTGTAGTACTTTTACACCATCAAGTTTTGCACAAATAGTAGAGACTAATGATGTTGGGATGTTAAAAAGAGTTCCAGGGATTGGTCCTAAAGGTGCAAGTAGAATTTTAGTAGAATTAAGCGGTTTTGTTGTAGATTCAAGAGATGAATCTTCAAACTTAAACCAAAGCGCAAGCGATGCAGTTCAAGCACTTGAATCATTAGGATTTAAAAAAGATCAAATAAATAAGGCACTTTTAAACTGTACATCTACTGATGTTTCAGGTTTAGTAAAAGAGGCACTTAAAAAATTACAAAAATAGGAATAGTACAAATGAAAATAGCAATTGTATTTGGAAGTCAAAGCTTTGAACATGAGATAAGTATAGTAAGCGCCATAGCTATGAAAAAAGTATTAACACAAAATGAACTTTTATATATATTTATTGATAAAAATAGAGAGTTTTATCATATTCCAACAGCAACAATAAAATCAAATCTATTTAGTAGTGGTGAGTATAAAAAATGTGATAAACTACAACTTTCTCATAATGGTTTTACAAAAAAAGGTTTATTTTCAACGAAAGCTTTAGATTTTGATGTTGTATTAAATCTTACTCATGGTGGAGATGGAGAAGATGGTGTATTAGCTGGATTATTCAAGTTTTATAATATACCATTTATTGGTCCAAGAGTTGAAGCTAGTGTTGTAAGTTGTAATAAATATCTTTCTAAAGGTTATTCAGAAGCTTGTGGTGTTAAAACTATAAATTTTAAATATTATAATAAAAATGATAAGATAGAAGTAGATAATTTTCCAGTTATTATAAAGCCAATTAGATTAGGTAGTAGTATAGGTGTATCAATTGTAAAGTCTCAGAGTGATTTAAACTATGCTTTGGATGTTGCATTTGAATTTGATGATGAGATTATAATTGAGCCATTTATAAACAATGTAAAAGAGTATAATTTAGCAGGTTGTAAATATAATGGAGAGTTTAAATTTTCAATAGTTGAAGAGCCTCAAAAAGAGGAGTTTTTAGATTTTGACAAAAAATATTTAGACTTCAATAGAACCCAGCAAGTTTCAAAAGCAGATATTGAAATATCTTTAGAGGATAAACTAAAGAAAAGTTTTGCAAAAATTTATAATAATACTTTTGAAGGCTCATTAATAAGATGTGATTTTTTTGTAGTTGAAAATGAAGTATATTTAAATGAGATAAACCCAATCCCTGGAAGTATGTCAAACTATCTGTTTGGTGACTTTAGCAATGTTATTAATAGTTTAGCAAGTGATCTTCCAAAAGATAAATATATACAAATAAACTATGAATATGTAAACAAAATACAAAGTGCAAAAGGTAAAATATAAGTGTTAGAAGTAAGTAAAAAAATAACAACATTAGTTGGTAGAACAAACGCTACATATGAGTTGATAAAAGAAGATGATAAGGTTTTAGTAGGTTTTAGTGGTGGAAAAGATTCTTTAACTCTTATCCATACTCTTAAAAGAATGCAATCTAAAGCACCATTTAAATTTGAATTTAAAGCAGTAACTATTACTTATGGTATGGGTGAGCAAGTTCAATTTTTAGCAGATCACTGTGCAAAGCATGATATACCACATGAGATAGTTGATACTAAAATATTTGAAATATCAAAAGAAAAAATTAGAAAAAATAGTTCATTTTGTTCATTTGTAAGTCGTATGAGAAGAGGGTACTTATATACTCATGCCCTAGAAGGTGGATACAATAAACTTGCACTTGGTCATCATTTAGATGATGCTATGGAGAGTTTTTTTATGAACTTCTTTTATAATGGTAGCATGAGAAGTATGCCACCAGTTTATAAAGCTGAAAATGGTCTTATGGTTATTCGACCCTTGATTATGTGTAGAGAGAGACAGCTAAGAGCATTTGCTCAAACAAACTGTGTAGATGTGATAGGTGACGAGGGGTGTCCTGCAATGAGAGTGGATATAAAAATGCCACATGTAAGAGCAAATACAAAAGAACTTTTAGCTAAACTAGAGAAAGAAAATCCTCAAATTTTTGTATCTATGAAAGCTGCATTTTCTAATTTTCATCCAAGTACATTTTTTAACAAAGATGATTTAGATACAGAGTAGTTAATACAACTACTTTTTGTCTGATCTATTTGGAATTATAACTCTTTTCCATTCCAAAAGATTATTTTATTTCTACCTGAATTTTTTGCTTTATATAAAGACTTATCAGCATTTGATATAGTTTGACTTGCTGTTTTATTATTTGATCTTAACTCAACTCCAGCACTCAATGTTATTTGAATTTTATGACTGTTGTATAAAAACTTATTTTTACTAACAACACTTTTTATTCTTGATACATATGCTTCAAGTTCAGATATATCTTTATAATGTAGAGCTGCAACAAACTCTTCTCCACCATATCTACCTATAATATCTGTATCTCTTGTAAGTTTAAGCAAAAGTGATGCAAATGTTTTAAGAACAATATCACCACCATCATGACCATAATCATCATTTACTTTTTTAAAGTGATCAATATCAAAAAATACAATAGCAAAGTCTTGACCACCTCTTTTATATATCTTATCTAATCTATCAATCTCAGTTTCATAAGCACTTCTTACTAATGTACCAGTTAAATGATCTTTAGCACTTTTTTCTTTTGTATCTAATAATTCAGTTTCAAGTTCTTTTATACGACTTTCAAGTTTTTTAACCTCATTTTTACCAGTTGAAAGATTTTCATTTACCGATGTCATCTCATTTTCAATGGTAATTGCTGCTTGAACTAGTTTTGCTTGAAGTTTATTTAATTCCTCTTTTGTTGAACCTGCTACACTTATAGACTGAATCTCATCTTTAATACTTGAAACATTTGATGAACCATTTTTACTACTATCTATAGCATCCCCTAGGTATTTACTCATAAGGGTAATTAGTCTAGCTATATCAGCAGTTTTTTGAGCAACAATTTTTTTATCAACCTCAAATCTATTTTCAATAAACTTTTCCATCTCTTGTTGTATAGATTCTTCAAAAATTAAAGAGGGAGAATCTCCAATTTTTATTGAAAATGCTTGTAAATCGTCACTAAAACTTAAAGATATAGATGGCTTTAATGATTGTTGTAAAAGTTGAGACATCTTATCAATATTTTTACTCTCTACTCTTTGAAGTAAAATATCTATAACATCATATATAGTTTCAATATCTTTATTTTTATTTCTTTCTAATTCGTTTCTAGTTAGTTTTGATAAAATATCATTAAAGTATTTACACTCTTGAATATTTAAATCCATACCTTTTGAAATCTTACAGAACTCTTTTGAATATGCTTCAGGTGTTGCATCAATATTGTTTTTTGATAAGTTAACTAAAGTTTGTTTTGTAATATTAGAAATTTTTTCCACAATTTATCCTAAAAGTTTTTTAACCATCTCATTGATTCTTTTTCCATCAGCAGAACCACCAATTTTTGTTTTTGCAGGGTTCATTATCTTACCCATATCTTTCATAGATGTAGCACCAACTTCATCTATAATATCAGCAATAATAGCTTCTAACTCACTATTATCAAGTTGTTTTGGTAAGTATAGTGAAAAGATATTAATTTGTTCTTGTTCTTTTTGAATTAAATCATCTCTTTTAGCTTCAGTATATTGTACAATAGCTTCTTCTCTTTGTTTAATACCTTTTTGAATAAGTTTAATAATAGCATCATCAGTTAATTCTATTCTTTCATCTACTTCAATCTGTTTAATCATAGTATTAATACTTCTAATAGAATCTCTTTTTATAATATCTTTTGCTCTCATAGCATCTTTTAAATCTGATTTTAATTGCTCTTTTAGTGTCATTTTGTTATTCCTATTAATATTTTATAAATTTATTTACATATTATAACTAAGTTGTTTTAAAAACAATATATTTTATAAATTATTTTCTTTTAAAATATCCACAATTTTACTATCACTTATATTTGATAATTCTGATTTTGAATATATAGCCATTAAATATATATTATTTTGCTTATCTAAATAGTAGTATATAACTCTAAAGCCTTTACTTTTCCCTGTAGGTACAGATGAGTTTTCTAATCTAATTTTATAACAATTAGACCCAAGATTTATTCCAACTTTTGGATTGTTAAGAAGTTCTATTTGAAGTGTTTTTAAATCAGCTGGTAAGTTTTTGTATTTTTTATATAATCGTTTTGCATCTTTTGAAAAATTAGATAGATTAGTTATTTTCAAGTTCATCTATTAACCCATCAAGTGTTTGTAAATTTTCATCATTATTTATTGCTTTTTTTAACTCTTTAGATGAATCATCAAATTTATTATAAAACATCTCTTTTTTTTGGTTTTCAATATATGACTTTACTGCTTCAAGTATAATTTCACTTCTATTTAATGAAAAAGATTTAGTAAACTCATCTAAATCATCCAAAATATACCGAGGAAGCCTTAGCCCAACTTGCTGTTTTTGTAGTTGTGATAAACTATACATAATATATAACCTTTTAGTTTGTATATAAATATTATATACTATTTATATATTTATGTCAAATTATTTAGTTTAAAACCCCTCAACAATCTCTTCAAGTTCTAAAAATCTTTCCACTTTTTCTTCATATATTTTATTTGCTTCATCTAATTCTTTAGTAACTACAAGTAAACCTTTCTCTTCGTAGCAAGCTGGATTCATACTGCAGTGACTTAACTCTTCTATTTTTTGTTCTAACTCTTCTATCTCTTTTGGTAAACTTTCATAGTCTCTTTTATCGTTGTATGTTAATTTTGTTTTTTGTTTTACAACTTCTACTTTTTTAGTTTCCTCTTTTTTAGGTAACTGTTTATTAGTAGTTTGATTGTTTTCAAGGAAACTTCGCTTAGGCTTGTTTTCAAGGAAACTTCGCTTAGGCTTGTTTTCAAGGAAACTTCGCTTAGGCTTGTTTTGTTGCTCCATCTCTTCAACAAATTTTGCATCTTTTTCATCTTCTAAATATTCACTATATTTTTGATAACTTTCCTCTAAAAGACCATCACCTTTAAATATATATAGTTTTTTTGCAATCTTATCTACAAAGTATCTATCGTGACTTACAAATATTAATGCACCTTGAAAATTAGCAAGGTATTGTTCAAGTATATTTATTGTTGGTATATCCAAGTCATTTGTAGGCTCATCCATAATTAAAACATCAAACTGTTTTGTAAATAGAAGTGCTAAGGCTATTCTATTTTTTTCACCACCACTTAAAACACCAACTTTTTTATCTAAATATTCTCTAGGGAAAAGGAAATCTTTTAGGTAACCAAATACGTGCATATTTCTACCATCACTTAAAATAACTCTATCTCCACCATTTGGACAAAAGTTATGCATAATAGTTTGCTCTTCATCTAGCATTGCTCTTTGTTGATCAAAATATCCAACTTTAAATTCACCTTTTTTAAAAGTACCTTTATCTATTTTCAGTCTCTCTAAAAATACTTTTAAAATTGTAGATTTTCCACTGCCGTTTGGACCAACAATAGCTATAGTGTCTTTTTGTAGTATTCTTGCAGTGAAGTCTTTTAATATTGGTTTATTACCAAGAGTTAGATAAACATTATCTAGTTCAAAAAGCATTTTCTTTTTGTTTTGTGTATTACCATCATTAAATGCTTTTTGTTCTCTTTGAATATCAAGTCTCATTTTATTTATTTTTGCTGGATTTGATTTTACTCTCTTTTTTAAATCAAAATAATTATCTTTTCTTAAAACATTTCTTTTTCTTCTTGCAGTTACACCATGTTGCATCCAGTGAGCTTCTGCTCTAAGTTCTCTTACTAAGTTCTCATGTTCTTTTTGTAAGTTTATAAGATTTTGTTCTTTTTGTGCTAGATAGTCTTTATATCCACCTTTATATTTTGTAAGAGTTCCATCCTCTATTTCTATTATGTTTGTAGCAACATTATCTAAAAAGTATCTATCATGTGATATAAAAAGTAAAGTAAAATTTTCTTTTAAAAGTATCTCTTCTAAAAACTCAACCATATAAACATCAAGGTGATTTGTTGGCTCATCAAGAAGTAATATATCTGGTTTTTTTAAAATCAATCCAGCAAGTCCTACACGACGTTGTTCACCACCACTTAATAAATTTACATCTTTAAACTCATAATGTTTTAGATCAAACTCCATAAGAACTCTTTGGATTTTATTATCTAAGTCCCAAGCGTTATGATGGTCTAAGTATGTTGTTAGATGAGCTTGTTGGTTTATTAACTCTTCATTTTCCCAATCTTCAGCTAGAAGTAATGAAACTGTATCATACTCTTTTTGAGCCGCTTTAAGTTCAACTAGTTGCTCCTCAATAGCATCTCTTACAGTTTGACCTTGCTTAAATTTTGGCTGCTGATCTAGCATCTCAATCTTTAGTTTTTTATCTATAGCTATCTCACCACTATCAGCCTCTTCAACACCTGTAATAATCTTCATAAAAGTAGACTTACCTTGACCATTTTGACCAATGACTGCAACTCTTTGTTTCTCTTGTAAAGTAAAATTTACATCTTTTAGTATAACTTTTATATCGTATTGTTTGTTGATTTTTTGTAAGTCTATTAGTGCCATGTTGTTTTTATATTTCCCTTGTTTGTAGGCTTTATATGAATAGTGTATTGTTGTCTTTTTGCTTAATATACACTTACTATATCATAACTTATGTATTTTGTGATATGTTGTATCAAACTTAAATACTTTTTATATCATAAAAGTACATATCTATTATTAAATTTACTTTTCATTCCTGTTAATTTAGGTTGCAATAATACAATATATATCGTTAATACAGACTTTATGAAGTAATGTTTTCTAATTTTATTAAAAAATATATGTGTTTGATTATAACACTATGTAGCATTTGGTATAACTAGAGTGTTGTGCAATATACTTATTTTAAAAGCATTTAAATAGTATAATTATTTTTTAACTATAAAGTCAAATATATGTGTTGATTTTCTATGTAATATTTATTGATGTATAAAATGCAAAAGTTGTTTTATCGTAAGTATTTTAAGAGTAGAAAATGAATTTTAAGAGGAAAACAGATAATGAGTTATAAGCCACCATACATCATAACATCAAAAATACTAAACTTATCAACACAAATAAGTGAAGAGTTAACTAAACTTAAATTTAATTCATCTTCAAAAACTACACCATTGCTAAGAAAAAAGAATCGTATCAAAACTTTAGCAGGAACTTTAGAGATAGAGGGTAATTTTCTAGGAGAGGAGAAAATCACAGCTATTATAGAGGGTAAAAGAGTATTGGCAACAGTACCTGAACTAGCAGAGGTTCAAGGTGCTATAAAAGCTTATGAAAAACTTGATGAGTATAGATATGATAATATTGATGATTTGCTAAATGCACATAAAATATTGATGAATGAGATTTTAACTACAGCAGGAAATTTTAGAACTATAAATGTTCAAGTGGGTGAGCATATAGCACCTCAAGCACATATGGTAAATGATTTGATGGTACAGCTTTTTAATTGGCTTGAAAGTAGTGATGAACATATGCTTTTAAAATCTTGCATCTTTCACTATGAATTTGAATTTATACACCCTTTTTCTGATGGTAATGGTAGAATTGGTAGGCTTTGGCAAAGTGTAATACTAAATACTTACAACCCACTTTTTTCACTATTACCAACTGAAAGTATAGTTAGAGATCATCAAGAGGAGTATTATAAAGCACTTGAAGATTCTACAAATATAGGCAAATCTACACCTTTTATAGAGTTTATGTTAGAGATGATTCTAGAATCTATCAAGAGTACTTTAAAAAGTAACCAACAAAGTAACCAAAAAAGTGACCAAAAGATTTTACATCTAATGAAAGAAAATAATAA
>JAYEPG010000010.1:15885-17491 GCA_034723795.1 Campylobacterota bacterium | reverse complement strand
ATGACAAAATATATATTTGTAACAGGTGGAGTTTTAAGTAGTTTAGGTAAAGGTGTTACTAGTGCTAGTATCGCTGCACTTTTAAAGCAAAGTGGATTTAATGTAAGTATGTTAAAGATTGATCCATACTTAAATGTAGACCCAGGTACTATGAGTCCTTTGGAGCATGGTGAGGTTTATGTAACTGCTGATGGTGCAGAAACTGACCTTGACTTAGGGAACTATGAAAGATTTATCGATAAAACTTTAGGTAAGATGAACAACTTTACTACAGGACAAGTTTATAGTAGTGTTATTGCACGTGAGCGTGAGGGTGGTTATCTTGGTCAAACTATTCAAGTTATTCCACATATTGTTGATGAGATAAAAGACAGAGTTTACAATGCTGGAAAAGGTCATGATTTTTTAATAGTTGAACTTGGTGGAACTGTAGGGGATATAGAGGGTTTACCTTTTATGGAAGCTGTTCGTGAGATAAGACACGAAAATCCTAAAACTACAACGATGAATATTCATGTGACACTAGTACCATTTATAAAAGCAGCAGGTGAACTTAAAACTAAACCAACTCAACATAGTGTTCAAGAGTTAAGAAGAATTGGTATTATGCCTCATATGTTGGTTTGTAGAACAGAGAAAAAACTTCCTGATGAGTTAAAAAGAAAGCTTGCTTATAGTTGTGATGTAGATGAAGACGCAGTAATAGAAGCTGGCGATGCTAAAACTATATATCAAGTTCCTATGAAGTTTTTAAATGATGGTATTTTAAAATCTATTGCAAAACATTTTGAACTAGAAACATTAAATCCAGAGATGGATGAGTGGGACAATTTAGTAAAACATATTGTTGCTCCTAAGTCTGAGATGACAGTTGCATTTGTAGGTAAATACTTAGGACTTAAAGAAGCATACAAGTCTTTAACAGAAGCACTTATTCATAGTGGAGCGCATCTAAACACAAAAGTAAATCTTAACTGGTGTGATAGTGAAGATATAGAGAAAAAAGGTGCAAAAGAGATTATTGGAAACAGTGATTGTGTACTTGTAGCAGGTGGTTTTGGCTCTCGTGGTGTTGAGGGTAAAATTGAAGCTATTAAATATGCAAGGGAAAATAAACTTCCATATTTAGGTATCTGTTTGGGAATGCAACTATCTATTATAGAATATCTTAGAAATGTAGTTGGTATTAAAGATGCTACAAGTATAGAGTTTGATAAAGATACTAAAAACCCTGCAATTTATTTAATAGAACAGTTTTTAGATACAGCTGGTAGTTCACAAGTAAGAACACATAAATCTCCAATGGGTGGAACTATGAGACTTGGATCTTACCCTTTTGAGTCTAAAAAAGGTAGTCATTTAGAAGCTGCATATGGTAAAGGTATCTCAAATGAGAGACATAGACATAGATATGAAGCAAATCCAGCTTATAAAGAACAGTTAGAAAAAAACGGTATGTTTATAACTGGAGAATCAAATGGATTGATAGAAGTTGTAGAGATTGAAGATCACCCTTGGTTTGTAGGTGTTCAGTTTCACCCTGAGTTTACAAGTAGTTTACAAACTCCAAATCCTATCATTTTTGATTTTGTTAAAAATGGCTTAG
>JAYEPG010000010.1:5907-15785 GCA_034723795.1 Campylobacterota bacterium | reverse complement strand
GGATTGATAGAAGTTGTAGAGATTGAAGATCACCCTTGGTTTGTAGGTGTTCAGTTTCACCCTGAGTTTACAAGTAGTTTACAAACTCCAAATCCTATCATTTTTGATTTTGTTAAAAATGGCTTAGAGAAAAGATAAAGGAAAATAGAACTACTTTCGTAGTTCTATTTTTTTTAATAAAGTTTTGTTACTACTAGTAGTAATAAAATTATTATAAATATCGGGTTCATAATAACTACCTCCTTTATAGACTTTGGATAGACCATAAAAAAAGCAAGGCTCATGACTTCCTTGCTTTTAAATCTACCCTTTAATCTATAAAAGAGCATGAACCCGACATTCATTAAGACTATTATAATAAATAAAACTAAAATTTAGCTAAAACTATTAAGGATGTGTTTAATATAAATAGATTATAATTAACCCTAATATATAAAAAGGGTTAGTTTGGTTTATTTTTTAATTTATCTTTTCTTAGAGGTTATGATCTCTTCTACAATAGCTGGTCTAGTTGGTGGTCTAGCTATCTTTCTTGAGATAGTTCTTACAGCAATTTTGGGTATAACTATACTTAAAAACTTTAAATTTTCACTAATGGAAAATATTGAAAAAGCAAGATCTGGGCAGATGACTCAAGATGAGTTTATCCGTACAAATGTAGGTCGAGCTATTGGTGCTGTTTTATTAATAGTTCCAGGTTTTTTTACTGACATAATGGGTGTGCTTATGTTAATTGGATTATTACCATTTTTAGTAAGTAAACTATTTCAATTTAAAACACCAAACCAAACAAACTACCAAACAAATGGTCACCAAAGTGGTTTTGATCATACAAAATCTAATTTTAATAATACAACATACAAAGGAATTAAAAATGATGAAATCATTGACGTTGAAATCATTGACGATACTAAGCCTATTAAGTAGTACACTTGTAGCAAATGTAACAGACGATAATGTTATGAAATATGAAGAACAAAGAATCAAAAGTGCAATTGTAAGAGCAAAAGGTACTATAAATAGTATTGATGTAGTTCTAAAAAAAGACTTACAAAATGATGGTTGGTATGGATATGTTTTTAATCTTGATATAAATATTCAGGGTAAAAAGATTGTTCAAAAAGATACTTTATTTGCAAAAGGTAATTTAATAGCACCAGATTTAATAAACACAAAAACAAAAAGAAGTTTCAAAGATGTTATGTATCCAAAATTAACTAAAAAGTATTTCTCTAAAGAGCATCTAATAGCTGGTAACCCAAATGCAAAACATACTCTTGTAATTTTTAGTGATCCTTTATGTCCAATATGTATAGATGAGGTTCCTTTTACCATGAAAAATATTATGAAACATCCTTCTAATATTGCACTATACTATTATCATATGCCACTTGATATGCACCCAACTGCAAGAACGCTTTCCAAAGCATCAATGATAGCAAAAGAACAGGGTATAAAAGATATAGACTATAAAGTTTATAGTAAAGACTTTAGTAACTTTTATGATGCATATAGAGAAAAAGATAATCAAAAAGCATTAAACTTTTTTAATAAAACATTTAATACTAAAATTACAATGGCTCAAATCAATAGTAAAAAATATAATGATAAAATAGATTATGATTTAAAGATGGCAGAAGATGCGTTTGTAAATGGTACACCGACTGTATTTTTTGATGGTGAGATAGATAGAAGAAGAATGAAATATGAGGCTTTTTTGAAACAAAATAATGGAGAAGTAAAATAATGGAAAAACTAATCATATCAACAAGAGCAAGTGATTTAGCCTTATGGCAAGCATACCACATAAAAGCAAGAATAGAAAAATCTTTTCCTAATATTGAAGTTGAACTAAATAAAATTGTAAGTAATGGCGATAAAGTATTAGATAAACCACTTGCATTAATTGGTGGTAAGGGTCACTTTACAAAAGAGCTAGAAGATGAGATGCTTTCAGGAAATGCACACTTAGCAGTACATAGTTTAAAAGATGTACCTACATATATTCCAGATGGCTTAGAACTAGTTGCTATTACACAAAGACAAGATCAAAGTGATGTATTCTTATCTCATAAATATAAAAGTTTAAAAGCACTTCCAAAAGGTGCAGTTGTAGGGACTACTAGTTTAAGAAGACGAATGCAGTTATTGGCAAAACGACCTGATTTAATTGTTAAAGATTTAAGAGGAAATGTAAATACACGTTTAAGAAAATTAGCAGAGGGTCAATATGATGCAATTATTTTAGCATATATTGGTCTTGATAGATTGGATCTGCTTAAAGATATTCCATTTACTAAAAAACTAGAATTAGATATGATGATACCACCTATGGGTCAAGCTGCACTTGGTATAGAAATAGTTTGTGGCAATGAAAAGGTGCGTGAAATCGCTATGAGTTTAAATGATGAAGCTACATTTATCTGTACAAAAGCAGAGCGAGATTTTATCAGTAAAATTGGAGCTGGATGTTCTGCACCAGTTGCTTGTAATGCAACTATAGATGAGGATGTATTAAATCTTGAAGTTAAAATTGGTTATCCAGATGGTACACATCTTATGCATAAAACAGCATCAGCATTGTTGTCAAATTGTGAATCTTTAGGCGAGCAGTTAGCAAATGATTTTATAGCAGATGGTGCTATGGAGATACTTAAAAATGCAGAATCAATCGCATTTAAAGATGAGATGCCTCAAAGGCTGTAAGAGTTAAATGATTTTGATGATTCTAAAAATCATCAAAGTCTATACTCCCTTTTGAATAATTAACAACATTACCCTCAAAAAAGTTTGTTCTTTGGTCGTTAAATGAACTGTATCCATCAACCCATGGAATAGGGTGTTTTACATTGTATTCTGGCTCATAACCAATAGCTTCAAGTCTTCTATCTGCTAGATATTCAATATATTGTCTAATAATATCTTTTGTAAATCCTAAAATTTGACCTTGTGTGATATAGTCACCCCAACCAGCTTCTAAATCTACAGCCTTTCTAAACATTTCTCTTACCTCTGCTTCTAACTCATCAGTAAATAGTTCTGGTCTCTCTTTTTTTGTAGAGTTTATAAGGTTTTGAAAAAGTAAAAGATGTATTACTTCATCTCTTTGAATAAATTTAATCATTTGAGAAGAACCTAGCATTTTACCTGATTTTCCAAGTGCATACATAGCAGCAAAACCTGCATAAAAGTATATACCCTCTAAAATCTGATTTGCAAACATCGCTAATACAATTTTGTGATCTGTAATATCACCTGCTAAATCTTTATAAGTCCCAGCTATAAAATTGTTTTTCTCTTGAAGCTTAGCATCTGTTTTCCACATATCATATATCTCATCAGTATTATCAGAGATAGACTCAACCATAACTGCATATGATTTACTATGATTTGCTTCCTCATAAGATTGTCTTGAAAGAACTGCATTGATTTCTGGTGCTGTTATGTATGGATTTATATTATCCATAAGATTATTTGTTTGTAATGAGTCCATGAAGATTAGTTGACTTAAAACTAAATCATACATTCTTTTTTCAGGAACTGTTAAAAACTTATAATCTTTAGCATCTTGAGTCATCTGAACCTCTTTAGGAAACCAAGTATTTCCCTCCATAGTATCCCAAAGTTTAACTGCCCAATCATATTTACATCTAGTAAAGTTAATCATACCATCTGCGTCGCCACCAAAGGTTCTTCTATCATTTAATGATTCTATTGAATCTGGGTTATATATCTTTTTTCTATCCATTGTTAACTCCTACTGACATCCCACACACTCCATACTTCTATCTGCTACATCTGCTACTGCTTCTGGTGATTGACTTCTTAGGTAATATGTTGATTTTAATCCTAACTGCCAAGCTGTTGTATATATTTGGTGAAGATATTTACCACTTGCTTTATCTAAACTCATAAAGATATTTGTACTTTGACCTTGGTCTATCCACTTTTGTCTAATAGCTGCTGCTTTTATAATATCTAATTGTTCAACTTCATATGCAGGTGTATAGTAGTTCCATGTATCAGGGCTAAGATTTGGCACTACTACAGGAATCTGACCACTTAAGTTCTCTTCAAACCATTTTCTTTTATATACAGGTTCAATTGCTTGAGTAGTTCCAACTAAAATAGATATAGAACTTGTAGGTGCAATAGCCATTAAGTAACCATTTCTCATACCAGTTTCTTTTACTTTTGTTCTTAACTCTTCCCAATCATACCCTGTATCAAAAAGATCTTTTTGAACTAATGCATTTACTGCTGGTGTTGCATGATCCATAGGCATAATACCTTTGCTCCATTTTGATCCTTCAAAAGTTGGGTATACCCCTTTCTCTTTTGCTAAATCAGCTGATGAATTAATAGCGTTGTAACTTACTGCTTCCATAACAGAGTCTATTTTTTTAAGATGATCAGACGAACCCCATACTATTCCAGCTTCTGCAATCATTTGAGACTCACCCATTACTCCTAGTCCAATAGCTCTACTTTTTAAGTTTGTAGCTTTTACTTTTCTAAGTGGATAAAAGTTTAAGTCTATAACATTGTCAAGCATTCTAATAGCAGTTGGAACAACTCTATTTATATCTTCATTTGTATTTATTTTACTTAAGTTTACAGAAGCTAGATTACATACCGCAGTATCACCATCTATTTTTTCTTTTTCTACAATAAATATTTTTTTACCATATAAACTATCTAGAGCTGTTATTTTATTTGCAAGTTTTTCAATTCCACTATCAACTACAACTTTTTCATCCTCTTCAAATGTAACTATTTGCCCATCTTCTAACTCTAATCTTACTAAATAATGGTTTGGGTTTGTATTTTGAAATATTTCTGTACAAAGGTTTGAGCTTCTGATAAATCCTGTGTGATCATTTGGATTTGCTTTGTTTGCATTATCTTTGAAACATAAAAATGGTGAACCAGATTCAAAATAAGATGTAAGAACTTTTTTCCATAAATCTTTCGCTTTCATTTGCTCTTTTGTAATAGATGGGTCATTTTCATACTCTACATATCTTTTTTCAAATTCATCACCTGTAAGTTCAGCTAAATCTTTAACTTCATAAGGATCAAGTAATGTCCAATGTGAATCTTCTAAAACTCTTTGCATAAAAAGGTCATTTATCCATAGGGCAGGGAAAAGATCGTGTGCTCTTCGTCTCTCCTCTCCACTATTTTTCTTTAAATCTATAAAGTCAACTATATCCATATGCCAAGGTTCAAGATAAACTGCAATTGCACCTTTTCTAGTACCTAATTGATCAACTGCAAGTGCAATATCGTTTGTAATTTTTAAAAATGGTACAGTTCCACCAGCTGCTCTTTTGTGACCATCGATAACTCCACCTAAACTTCTAATTGAGTTCCAGTCCCAACCAATACCACCACCAAATTTAGATAATAGTGCCATCTCTTTATAACCATCAAAGATACCTTCAATATTATCAGGAGATGAACCAATATAACAAGATGAAAGTTGATGTCTATTTGTACGTGCATTTGATAATGTTGGAGTTGCTAACATAACTTCAAATTTAGAGATTACATCATAAAACTCTTTTGCTTTTGATTGTTTGTCATCTTCATTTTGAGCTAAGAACATAGCAATACCCATAAACATTTGTTGAGGAAGCTCTATTGGTTCTTTATCATTGTTTTTTAGTAAATATCTATCATAAATAGTTTTCATCCCTAGATAGTTAAAAAGATAATCTCTTTTTGGGTCTATGTAAGAGTTTAAATCATCTAAATCATATCCATACTCTAAGCCTGGGATGATTCTTTGAGCATCTTGACCATATTTTATATAGTCTTTTATGTGACAATATGCGTTACCTTTTATACCATGAGTAACTTTTCCAACTCTGTGGTATAAATCAAAAAGAAATAATCTAGAAGCTACATAAGTCCAGTTAGGCACATCAATATCAATCTTTTCAACAGCAGTTCTAACTAATGTATCTTGAATATCAGATGAACTCATACCATCAATAAATTTAATCTGCGCATCAATCTCTAACTCACTTTGACTAACACCATTTAAATCTTTTGTTGCTGCAATTGTGTGTTTTTGTATTTTAGATATATCTAAAATTTCCTGACGACCATTTCTTTTTTGTATCATTATTGCCATTTAAAACTCCGTGGTTAGGTTCGTAAAATTATAAAATAAACTTAATGTATCATAAGCATATTTTATAATTTTATTTTGAATTTATGAAGATTTATTTTACCAAAATAAATATTAAAAAAACGATATATAACTAGCAAATTTTATTTAAACAATTTCATATTAGATTTTAGATAAAATATAAACATAATGTAAAATAAAAAGGATTCTTATGGCTTTAAAAGTTGCGATAAATGGATTAGGAAGAATTGGAAGATGTGTTGCAAGAATATGTGCAGACAGAGAAGATATAGAATTAGTAGCTTGTAATGCAAGTGGTGCTGAAGATATGATTCAATATGCTCTTAGATACGATTCTGTTCATGGAAATAGAAAAGATATAGAGGTTAAAGATGGGTATATCTATATTGGAAATGATAAAGCTAAACTTTTAAGCCAAAGAGATCCAGCAAAACTAGACTTTGCAGCACTTGGTGCTGAAGTTGTTCTGGAGTGTACAGGGGCTTTCCTTTCAACTGAGTCAGTTCAACCATATATAGATAATGGTGTTAAAAAAGTTGTACTTTCTGCTCCTGCTAAAGATGATACAGCTACATTTGTGATGGGTGCAAATGAAGATACTTATACTGGTCAAGCAATAGTTTCAAATGCTTCTTGTACTACAAATGGTTTAGCACCAGTTGCTAAAGTACTTGATGATGCTTTTGGTATTGAAAATGGACTTATGACAACTATCCATTCATATACAGGAAGTCAGCTTATTTTAGATGGTAAACACAAAAAAGACCCAAGAAAAGCTAGAGCTGGTGCAATTAACTTAATACCAACAACAACAGGTGCAGCAAAAGCTATCTCTAAAGTTTTACCACAATTAACTGGTAAGATTAACGGACAGGCTATTAGAATCCCTACACCTAATGTTTCTATGGTAGATTTAACAGTTACTTTAAACCAAGATGTTACAGTAGAATCTGTAAATCAAGCTTTCAAAGATGCATCAAATGGTTCAATGAAAGGTATACTTGGAATAGATGAAGAGCAAAGAGTTAGTTCTGATTTTAACGGAGAAGAGACAAGTACAATAGTGCCAATGGATACAACTCAAGTAGTAGGTGATAGAATGGTTAAAGTTCTAGCTTGGTATGATAATGAGTGGGGATATTCATGTAGATTAGTTGATATGGCTGTTTATATCTCGAAAAAATAGAGGATTAATATAGAATGACATTACAAGAGATAAATAAAATAGATATAGCAAATAAAAAAGTTTTTATAAGATGTGACTTCAATGTACCAGTTGATGAGTATCAAAATATCACTGACGACAGACGAATAAAATCTGCACTTAATACAATTAGATATTGTATTGATAATGATTGTGCAGTTATCATAGCTTCTCACTTTGGTAGACCAAAAAATGGATTTGAAGATAAGTTTTCTTTAAAACCTATTGCAAAAAGACTTCATACTCTTTTAAAGCAAGAGATTAAACTTGCTCCAAATGTTATTTGTGATGAGACAATATCTATGGCAAATGAGTTAAAAACTGGTGAGATAATGATCTTAGAAAATATGAGATTTGAAGAGGGTGAAACTAAAAATGATCCTGAACTTTCACGTACTTTAGCATCTTTAGCTGATATATTTATCAATGATGCTTTTGGTGTATCTCATAGAGCTCATGCTTCTGTTGAGGGTATCGCTCAACATTTTGATATAGAACATAAAGCAGCAGGGTTTTTACTTGCTAAAGAGATAAAATTTTTCTACCATATTATTGAAGAGCCTAAAAGACCATTTGTATCTATTGTAGGGGGAAGTAAAGTTTCTGGTAAACTTGAAGCACTTTATAACCTTGTACCAAAAGTTGATAAGATAATTATTGGTGGTGGTATGGCATTTACATTCTTAAAAGCTTTAGGTCGTGAAGTAGGGAACTCTTTAGTTGAAGATGATTTACTACCAGAAGCTTTAAAAATAATGGAAGAAGCAAAAGAGTTAGGTGTGAAGTTTTACTTACCTGTAGATGTAGTTGCTGCTGAAGAGTTTAACAGCGAAGCATTTGCAAAAGCAGTTACAGTTCAAGAGATTCCTAAAGGTTGGATGGGTCTAGATATAGGACCTGCTTCATCTGTTCTTTTTGCACAAGCACTTGAAGATGCACATACTATTTTATGGAATGGTCCAATGGGTGTTTATGAGATGGATAAATTTGCAAAAGGTAGTACAAAACTATCTCACGCAGTTGCTAATTCATATGCAACAACAGTTGTAGGTGGTGGAGATACTGCTGATTTAGTTAGACGTACTGGTGATGAAGATGAGATGACATTTATCTCTACAGGTGGTGGAGCATCTTTAGAATTAATTGAAGGTAAAGTTTTACCAGGTGTTAAGGCACTTGTTATTGAAGAGTAATCCTAATTGAAAAAGGTATTATTAAATGGAGTTGGTAGAATCGGTAAAGCGATTCTGCGAATTGCTCTTGAATCTAAATCATTTCAAATAGTTGCTATAAATGAATTAAATTCAAATATAGAAAATATCACATACTCTATAAATTATGATTCTACTTACGGAAGAATAAAAGATAAGTTTATAGTAAAAGATAATTTTATAAAAAATAAAAAATCAAATATAAAAATACTAAATGAAAATTCACTTTTTAATATAAATCTAAAAGATATAGATTTTATTATTGATGCAAGTGGTTCAAAAGTGGATACTATAAAACTTAAAGAGTTAGATGTAAAAGCTATATTTTTAACACATCCTAATAAAAATGCGGATATAAATGTGATTTGTGGTGTTAATGAAAATAAACTTACATTGGAAAAACATAAAATCATCTCTACAAGTTCTTGTAATGCAACAGCATTGTTACCAATTTTAAAACTTATTGATGATAACTATACCATAGAGTATGGAGATATTGTTACAGTTCATCCCCTTTTAAATCATCAAAAAGTTTTAGATAGTGCTTGTATTGGTAGCCACAATAGAGATATAGAGTGTAACTTTGAGTTTGGTAGATCTGCTACACAAAATATAATTCCAAGTAAAACTACAACTATTGAAGCTTGTTCATTTATAATGCCTAATATAAACTCCCAAACTATCTCATCAAGCTCTTTACGAGTACCAACTGATACAGTTGGTGTGATAAATGTAACTCTTATTATTAAAAATGAGTGTTCAATAAATCAACTTTTAGAACTTTGTAAAGAGTATGAAAAGAATCAAAAGTTAGATATTTTACTAAATAATAATGAAGCATTAGTCTCAAGTGATTTTAAAGAACAGAGTTTTACAACTATACTTGACCATAGATTTACAGATGTGAAAAAAAATAAGATGATTAAACTTGTAGTTTGGTATGATAACGAATGGGGATATGCTTCTAAAGTTGTAGATATTATAGATAATTTATGTTAACATTTTGAATGAGTATTGCATTTACATTAAAAAAAGTTATCAGTGGTTTAATTATGCCTTTATCTATAGGGTTAATATTTGCTTTAGTTGGGTTGTATTACCTATATAAAAATAGTTATAAAAAAGCTAAAATATTTTTAACTTTTAGCGTTGTATGGATAGCACTTATATCTTATTCTCCTATATCAAATCAATTATTAACTCCCTTAGAAACAAAATATACCAAACTTGAAAATATTCCTAAAGATGTAAAACATATATTACTTTTAGGTGGTGATTTAGAAAATAGAGGCTGGGAAGCATT
>JAYEPG010000010.1:0-5807 GCA_034723795.1 Campylobacterota bacterium | reverse complement strand
CTCCTATATCAAATCAATTATTAACTCCCTTAGAAACAAAATATACCAAACTTGAAAATATTCCTAAAGATGTAAAACATATATTACTTTTAGGTGGTGATTTAGAAAATAGAGGCTGGGAAGCATTACGTCTTTATCATAAAATACCAAATAGTAAAATCATAACTTCAGGCTATGAAGGTAGATATGATATTCCAGAAGCTATTATAATTGCAAATATTTTAATGGAACTTGGTATCCCTGAAAAAGATATTATTATCCACCCTAAACCCAAAGATACAAAAGAGGAAGCTGTAAAAATAAAAGAGGTATTAAAAGAGACACCTTTTATACTAATCACATCACACTATCATATGCCAAGAGCAATTGCTTTATTTAACAAAGAAGGGCTTTATCCAATACCCGCACCTACAAATGAGTTAAGAAAAGGGTATTCAAAATTTTTGTCAATTCCCAATGGAAATGATTTAAAAAATACAGAAATAGCTTTGCATGAATATATTGGTTTATTATGGTCAAAACTAAGAAATCAGATTTAAATTTCAGATAAGTTTTCATTCTAAATCAATAAATTATAATTTATATAAGTTTATGGTAAAATATAAGCTTTAATAAACAAGGAAACACTAATGAAAATAATTGCTAGTAATTTTAAAACTAACCATACAAGAAAAAGTACAAAAGTGTTTATAGAAGATATAAATAAATTTATAAAAGATGAAAATATAACAAATGAAGTTTATATATTTCCAGCAGCTACAGCTTTAGATAATTTTGAATTGAGTGACAATTTAATTGTAGGTACACAAAACGGATATTATGTACAAAATGGATCATTCACTGGTGAGATAGGGACTGACCAACTTGATGAGTTTGATGTAAAAACTATCCTTATTGGGCATAGTGAAAGAAGACACATTTTAGGTGAATCTCAAAAAGAGATAACTTTAAAATATAATTATTACAAAGCATTAGGATATAAAATAATATATTGTGTAGGTGAACCTTTAGAGATAAAAGAGAAAGGTATTACTGATACATTAGGATATATACAAAAACAATTTGATGGTATTGATTTAGATTATGCAAATCTTATTGTTGCATATGAGCCAGTATGGGCAATTGGAACAGGACTAGTTCCTAGTGTAGAAGATATACAAACAATTCACAAAAAACTAAAAAAGAAATTTACACAGCCACTTTTATATGGTGGAAGTGTAAAAACTACAAATATTGAAGAGATTTTAAATATTCCAAATGTTGATGGTACTTTAATAGGAAGTGGTTCATGGGATGTAGAAAATTTTAAAACAATGATAGATATTACAAGTAAGATAGGAGAATAAAATATGATAATGAACGGTAAAAAAGGTGTAATTTTAGGTGTAGCAAACAATAAGTCTATTGCATACGGTATAGCAAAACAATGTGCCGAACAAGGTGCGACTATTGCATTTACATATTTAAATGATTCTTTAAAGAAAAGAGTTGCTCCAATTGCAGAAGAATTTGGATTTGGTGATTATGTATATCCTTGTGATGTTTCAAACCCTGATGAGATTCAAGCTTTAGTTAAATCTTTAGAAAAAGATATGGGTAAGATTGATTTTATTGTTCACTCAATAGCATTTGCACCAAAAGATGGATTAAGTGGAAGATTTACAGATATTACAAAAAGTGCTTTTCAAGTTGCTATGGATGTTTCTGTTTACTCTTTAATTGAAGTAACACAAGCATTAAAACCATTAATGAGTGAAAACTCTAGCGTACTTACTCTTTCTTATTTTGGTGGAGTTAAATATATCCCTAACTATAATCTTATGGGTGTAGCAAAAGCAGCTTTAGAGATGACGGTAAAATATATGGCAGAAGATTTAGGAAAAGATGGAATTAGAGTAAATGCTATCTCTGCAGGTCCTATTAAAACTTTAGCAGCAGCTGGAATTGGTGAATTTAGATTTATGCTTAAGTGGAATGAAGCACACGCACCTACAAAAAAGAATGTAACTATTACAGAGGTTGGAAATAGTGGTATGTACTTACTTTCTGATTTAAGTAGTGCGGTTACTGGTGAGATTCATTATGTTGATGGAGGATTTAATATCATGGGTATGCCTGCTGTTTCATTTAATGAAGATGGAAAACAAACAATCGCTTGGAATGGTGAAAGTCGTTAAGAAAGAGTGAATTATTTCACTCTTTTAGACTTTCACGAGATTTTAGAATACAAAAGAAATTTTAATTTCGTATTTGTATCAAAATGTCTGATAAAAAGGAAATAAATGTCTATAGATTTTAAAGAACTAGCAAATAAATATGAAACACCTTATTATGTTTATGATTTTAATCATATTTCTAAACAATATAAAGAGTTAAAAGATGCTTTTAAAGCAAGAAAATCTCTTATTTCATATGCAGTTAAAGCAAACTCAAATTTAAGTGTAGTTAAACATCTTGGCAATCAAGGTGCTGGTGCTGATTGTGTAAGTATTGGTGAAGTTAAAAGAGCTTTAAAAGTTGGTATTGCAAAATATAAAATCATTTTTTCAGGTGTTGGTAAAACTGATGATGAGATACGTCAAGCATTAGAGTTTGATATTTTAATGATAAATGTTGAGAGTGAAGCTGAACTAAATAGAGTTGAGGTTATTGCAAAAGAGTTAAATATTCAAGCTAGAATAAGTATAAGAGTAAATCCAAATGTTGATCCAAAAACACACCCTTATATATCAACAGGTTTACATGAAAACAAATTTGGTGTAGATATTAATACAGCAAAAAGAATGTATATAAAAGCAAAAAAATCTGATCAGCTAGATCCTATTGGTATTCATTGTCATATAGGTAGCCAGCTAACAGAGTTAGAACCTATAAAAGAGTCTGTAAATATTGTAGCAGATTTAGTAAGAAACTTAAAGTCAGCACTACAAATAGAGTTAAGCTTTTTTGATGTTGGTGGTGGTCTTGGTATTGTATATGATGATGAGGTATTAATTGATACTTATGAATATGCACAGGTAGTTCTTGATGCTTTATTTGGACTTGATATAACAGTAGTATGTGAACCAGGAAGATTTATAGTAGGAAACAGCGGTACATTTGTAACAAAAGTATTATATGAAAAAGTTAACGGTGATAAAAGGTTTGTTATCGTTGATGGTGCTATGAATGATCTTCTAAGACCAAGTCTATATGATGCTTATCATAAAATAGAGGTTTTAGATAAAACAGAAGATAAAAGCAATTGTAATGTTGTAGGTCCAGTTTGTGAAAGTGGTGATTTTTTTGCTAAAAATATTGAACTTCCTTTAACTCAACATAATGATTTAATAGCAATTTATAGTGCTGGAGCATATGGATTTACAATGGCTAGTAACTATAATACAAGAGGAAAAGTAGCAGAGATTGCCATTGAAGATGGTAAAGATAGATTAATAAGACGAAGAGAAGTATTTGAAGATTTAGTAGCATTAGAAGAAGAATATTTACTTAAATAAGTAAATATCTTAATAAATTAAGGATAACAGTATGAGTTCAAGAAAAGCATTAATGGGTAATATGAAGATTCGAACGAAGATTATATTTCCAACTATTTTGGTTTTAGTTTTAAGTAATTTAGTTTCAGTTTTTACATCAGCATATAAGATGGATGATTTAGCAAAAAGCAATTCAAAAGTTGCGTTAAGTCAGTTAACAGATTCTATATTTTTAAATCTTCGAACAGCAATGAATACTGGTGATTCTACAATTATTGCAGATGCAGAGGAAAAAAGTAGAGAAAATATAAAAGGCTTAGAGAAGTTTGTAGTAGCTCAAAGTGCTGATATGTTAACTTTATTTAATCCACATAGAACATTTACTACAGATCAAGATATAATTGATGTATTTAACTCAAAAAAAGAAAACATAATTGAAAGTTATGATAATGATATGCATACATTAAGATCAATTCGTCCAATGATAGCAACAAGTGAATGTATAACTTGTCACGTTAACCAACAAGTTGGTGATGTAATAGGTGTAATGGATTTAACATTTAACCTTGAAGAGTCAGATAAAATTATTAATAGTACTGTTTTAAATCTAATAGTACAAGCTATTGCTGTACTATTGTTGATAACAATATTTATGACATGGCTTATTAAAAGTGCAACAAAACCTATTGATGTATTTCAAAAAGGTTTAGAGATGTTCTTTCGATATATCAATAAAGAGGAAAAAGAGGTTGGATATATTGATGGATATAGTAACGACGAGATTGGAGAACTTGTAAACTCTGTAAATAAAAATATTGATTCAACTGTTGCAGGTGTTAAACAGGATGAGCGTGTAATTGAAGAATCAAAAGATGTATGTAAAAAAGCATCTTTAGGTATCTTTGATGTAAAAATCACAGCAGTTGCACATAGTCCAGAATTAAATGAGTTAAAAGATTTAGTAAATGAGTTAATATTAGCAGTTGGAAACAATGTACATAGAGTTTCCAATGTATTAAACTCTTATGACAAAGACAATTATCAAGATAGAATAGATTCAAAAGATAATACAACTGGAACTATGAAAGAGGTATTTGATAAAGTTGATGCTTTAGGAAATTCACTTACATTAAATGCTAAAACTAACTTGCAAAATGGTCAGCAGTTATTAAAAGATGCAAATATTTTAGAAGATTCTGTATCAAGTATTAAGTCATATTTGACTCAACAATCATCTCAACTAGAAACTAACTTAGATGAATTATCAACAATTACTGCAGATATAAGACAAACAACATCACATAGTGTATCGATGGCCTCATATGCACAAAATGTAACAGAATCTGTTGAAAAAGGTCAAGTATTAGCAAATAAAACAAGTAACGAGATGGATGAGATTGCATTGCAAGTTACTGCAATCTATGAAGCAATTACAATTATTGATCAAATAGCATTCCAAACAAATATTCTTTCACTTAATGCAGCAGTTGAAGCAGCAACAGCAGGTGAAGCTGGAAAAGGTTTTGCTGTAGTTGCTCAAGAGGTAAGAAATCTTGCAGGTAGAAGTGCGCAAGCTGCAAATGAGATTAAATCATTGGTTGAAAGTGCTACAGCAAAAGCAAATCAAGGTAAGATAATATCAGATGATATGAAGCAGGGTTATACTGATTTAAATGAGCATATTAACTCAACTATGGAGCTAATTCAAAATGTAACTAATGCATCTCAGTCACAACAAAATAGAATCGAAAATATAAATGCAAATATGAATATCATAAAAGAAAATACAATGCAAAGTAGTCAAATGGCAAATGATGCATCAAATATTGCAATTGAAACAAGAGAATTAGCCACAACTATAGTAGAAGATGCACAAGATAAAAAAATTTAATTTTATAAGGGGATAGAATATGACAGATGAGAATAAGTCAAAATTTGGAAATATGAGAATTAGAACGAAGATTATATTACCTACTATTATTGTATTGGTTTTAAGTAATTTAGTTTCGGTTTTTACATCTGCTTATAAAATGGATGACTTGGCAAAAAGCAATGCTAATATGGCATTAAGCCAACTTACCGATTCAATTTTTTTAAATCTTCGAACAGCTATGAATACTGGTGATTCAACAATTATTGCAGATGCAGAAGAAAAAAGTAGAGAAAATATAAAAGGTTTAGAGAAGTTTGTCGTTGCTCAAAGCCAAGATATGTTGTCTTTATTTAATCCACATAAATCTTTTACAACAGATCAAGATATAATAGATGTATTTAACTCAAAAAAAGAAAATATAATTGAAAGTTTTGATAATGGAAAACATACTTTAAGAT
>JAYEPG010000009.1:0-3845 GCA_034723795.1 Campylobacterota bacterium | reverse complement strand
TTACTTGAAGATAGTGATGGTTTTATTGATGTTGATGTACCTGTTCATGGTAATATTGATGAACCTGAGTTTAAACTAGGTGGTGCTATATGGGGAGCTGTAGGAAATGTGATAACAAATATCATAACATCACCTTTTAGATTTTTAGGTTCACTTTTAGGAATAGATTCTGATGAGTTGGGGAGTTTAGACTTTGAGTATGGAAAATTCTTGGTTTTACCATCACAAAAAGAGAAACTTGATAACTTGATAAAAGCTTTAAATAAAAAGCCAAATTTATCTTTAGTTGTTCATCCTATTTATAATGAGACAAATGATTTAGCAGTTCTAAAAAAAGAGAAATTTTTGAGCCTAATAGATAAAGAGGATAAAAATAGTGCTATAAAAGAGTTATTTATAAAAAAATTTGGAGAAAAACAGTACAATCTCATACTTAAATCAAAAGAGATAAAAAATAAGATAGAAATATTTTCAAATAAGCTAATAGAATCTATGGTTATACCTAAGCAAATATTAGAAGAGTTAGCATACAATAGAGCAAAAGTTATAGAGAACTACTGCTTAAGTAAAAAGTTAAGTCCAAATAGAGTTGTAATAGATAAAACTATTGAGACTATAAATAAAACAGATTTAAAAAGATTAACTATGAACTTAGATGTAGATATAAAAAAGAAAGAGGAATAATGAAATTTAAAATAGATGGAACAAGTGGTGGTGCACGTGCTACAACATTAAAAATGGGACACGGAGAGGTGCAAACACCAGTTTTTATGCCAGTAGGAACACAAGCTAGTGTAAAAGCACTTGACCATAATGATATGTTGTCTTTAGGGGCTCAAATAATCTTAGGAAACACTTACCATCTATATTTAAGACCAGGTGGAGAAACGATAGAAAAAATGGGTGGACTTCACGGTTTTTCAAAGTTTCCAAATAACTTCTTAACAGATAGTGGTGGTTTTCAAGCATTTAGTTTAAAAAAGTTAGATGGAAAAAATGTTAAACCAGATCCTAAAGGTATCACTTTTAAATCTCATATAGATGGAAGTATGCACTATTTTACACCTAAAAGTGTTTTAGATACACAATACCAACTAAACAGTGATATTATGATGATACTTGATGATCTGGTTGCTTTACCAAATACTAAAGAGAGAATTAACCTTTCAATTGAAAGAACAACACAATGGGCAAAAGAAGCTATAGAATACCATATGTCACAAAAAGAAAAAGGGATAGGGGTAAACCAAAATATTTTTGCAATTATTCAAGGTGGTATAGATAAAGAGTTTAGAAAAAAATCTGCAACAGAACTTTGTGCCTTAAGTGACTATGATGGATTTGCTATTGGTGGACTTAGTGTT
Organism: Campylobacterota bacterium; assembly: GCA_034723795.1. GTDB lineage: Bacteria > Campylobacterota > Campylobacteria > Campylobacterales > Arcobacteraceae > JAIOSF01. The sequence continues at coordinate 2,481 of JAYEPG010000009.1, read as the reverse complement.
GGTGAACTTAACAATGAGATGTATGACACAGTAGAGTGGACTACACAATTTATGCCAAAAGATAAGCCCCGATACTTAATGGGAGTAGGAACTCCAGAAGATTTAATAGAAAATATTGACCGTGGTGTTGATATGTTTGATTGTGTTATGCCTACAAGAAATGCAAGAAATGGAACACTTTTTACAACTTTTGGAAAAATCAACATAAGAGGTGCAAAGTTTAAACAAGATCCAAAACCAATTGATGAAGCGTGTGAGTGTTACACTTGTAAAAACTATAGCCGTGCATATTTAACTCATCTATATAGAAGTGGAGAGATGACATACTTTAGACTAGCATCTTTACATAATTTACACTACTACTTAAATCTTATGAGAGAAGCTAGGTCTGCTATTTTAAATGATACTTGGGCAGAGTTTAAAAAAGAGTTTTATTTAAAAAGAGAAACAAAGTAGTAAATAAATAGTTAAGTATAATTTAAATTATATAGATGTATAATTTAATTAATATAATTTAAATTATACAAGTGAGGAAAGATGAAAAACCGATTTCAATATACTCTAAAAGTCTCTAATGACAATTTTTGTGGAAGAGAGAAAGAGATACAAATACTACATTCTTATATAAATAATTCTCAAAATATTTTATTATATTCTAAAAGAAGAGTTGGGAAAAGCTCTTTAATTCAAGAGCTTTATAGTAACCATATAAGTGATGATATAATTAAAGTATATCTAGATATATATGATATTGTTACTCCTTATGATTTTGCAAATTATCTTTATAAAGCGATTGCAGATGCATTGCCATTTGATATGGTTACCTCTATTTCAAAATTAAAAGATATTTTTTCTAAAACATCTTTTAGTGCTACTATTACTAAAAATGGTGAATTTAAATTAAAACCAGAGTTTATAACAAAAGATTTTGAAGAAATTATCGATGATGCTTTAGGTTCATTTAGTAACTATTTAACAAAAACAAAACAGCAAGCAGTTTTAACAATAGATGAATTTCAACAAATATCGTTGATTAAAGATAAAAAGATTGATGCATTGTTAAGAAAATATATACAAGAACATACGAATATATCATACATATTTACAGGCTCTAAAAAACACCTTTTAACATCATTGTTCATAAATCAAAGTTCACCTTTATATGAGATGGCAAATCATATGGAACTAAAAAATATAGATGAAGAGGTATTTTTTAAATTTGTGAATGATAAGTTAAATAATAAAATTTCAGCTGAACTGTTTAACTATATTTATAATATAGCAAATGGAGAATCAAAATTAATTCAAAATATTTGTTATCATCTATATGAACTAGAAAAAGAAAGCTGTATAACTGATGATATAGATGAAATTATAAATTTTATTTTAGATGAGATGGATGGAAGTTTTAGAATATTGTTTGATAGATTAACAATTACAAAAAAAGCGATATTAAAACTTATCTCTAGTTGTAATGGTATAGATATTTATAAAAAAGAAAAATTGGTAAAATTTAATCTTGAAAAAAATCAAATTACCTCTAATATAAAAAATCTATATGAAAAAGATGAGTTGATTGAATATCAAGATAATAAACAAATAATAATACAAAATCGTACTTTTGAACTTTGGATAAAGAGGTTAGTTAATAACTAACTATTATGAAAAAATCATTCTCACTAATAGAATTAATATTTGTGATTACTTTAGTTGCAATTATTAGCTCACAGATAATCCCTAAAACTGATATATCCAAGCTAAACCTAGCTGCAGAAAAAATTATTTTATATCTAAACTACACTAGGTATATATCCCACATAGATAATAAATACGATATAGAAGATAATGAGTGGGAGAAAAAAAGATGGACTTTGAAGTTTCAAAGATGTTCATCTAGTGTTGGTGGGTTGTATTATGTAGTTTATAGTGATACTAGTGGCGGTACTGCACATTTTAAAAAAAGTGAAACTTTAAAAGACCCATTAACAAATAAGTATTTATACTCAAATAGTAGTTGCCAAAATAATTATGATGAGAGTAAATATATACTTTTAACCAAAGAGTATGGAGTAACTAAAGTTGATGTTAGCCGTAATACAACAAGTGCAATAGGACAAATAAGTTTTGGATATGATGGAAAAATATATTCACAATTAGGGACAAATCCAAAAGAGATATTAAATAGATGTGAAATAAAACTTTATGATGAAGATGATAAGTTTGTCTCTATAGTTGTTGAGCCTAAAACTGGATATATTAGTAAAAAATGATTTTATGGTTTATTAACATATTAATAATGAATAATATTGTAATATAACTCAAATAATATTAAATGTTGAGATGAATTAGGAGGTATTATATGAATAAAATAGATACTACATATATAAAAAGATGTAATCTTGCATTAGCCAGAGCATTTGAACTTTTAGCAAAATATGATGAAGATGAGATAGAGTATGATATGTATCGGTCAGCTGTTAT
>JAYEPG010000008.1:0-3846 GCA_034723795.1 Campylobacterota bacterium | reverse complement strand
AATAGCCCAATAAAATTATAAAAGGGTAGGCAAGTGTCAATGAAAAAATTAGAAGATTTTGAATTAGGTGAAGGTGAAGACTTCGCAGCAATGTTAGAGGAGAGCGAAAAAAGTACAGAAACGAATACAGTAACTGAGGGTGAAATAGTATCAATTAATGATAATAACTTTGTAGTAAGTATTGGTGGTAGAGAAGGTTCAATCTATACTTCAGAAATCACTATTAATGGTGAAGTTAAATATAACGAAGGTGATAAAATCACTGTTATGGTTACAGGTACAAGAGGTGAGAATTTATCATTATCTTACAAAAAAGTATTACAAAAAGAAAAGTTTGATGCATTTTTTGCAGAACATGGTGCAGAGCCAGAAAACGTTATCGTTGAAGGTACTGTAGTATCTGTTAAGCCTAGAGCTGGATTTGTTGTTCAAAGTGATGATGGTATGGAATACTTTATGCCAATGGCACAAGGTTTCTTAAAAGCAGTTGGAGCAGTTGGTAAAAAAATTAAAGCTGTTGTACTTAAAGCTAAACCAGAAACAAATAGTATTGTTATCTCTAGAAGAAAACTAATTGAAGAGACACAAAAAAACAGAGAAGAAAAAATCTTAAAACTTATGGAAACAAATGAACCAAAAGTTGGAACAGTTAAGAAAATCACATCATACGGTATGTTTGTTGATTTAGGTGGAATTGATGGTTTAGTAAACTACAATGAAATCTCTTACAAAGGTCCAGTTAACCCTTCTTCTTATTATAAAGAGGGTGAAGAGGTAACTACTGTTATTAAATCTTATGATAAAGAGAAAGGTCACTTATCATTATCAATTAAAGATGCTTTACCAAATCCTTGGGAAGAGATGAGAGATGCATTAGAGACTGGTGATACTATTACAGTAACTGTTTCTAATTTTGAATCTTATGGTGCATTTGTTGATTTAGGAAATGATATTGAAGGTTTATTACATATTTCAGAAATTAGCTGGGATAAAAATGTAAAAAATCCTAAAGATTACTTAGAGATTGGTCAAGAAATCAATGTTGAAGTTATCGATTTAGATTGTGATAAGAGAAGATTAAGAGTAAGTTTAAAATCTCTTCAACCAAAACCATTTGCTTCATTTACAAAAGAACACAAAAGTGGAGATGTTATTAAAGGTACAGTTGCTACATTAACTGACTTTGGTGCATTTATAAACTTAGGTTCTGTAGATGGTTTACTTCACAATGAAGAAGCTACATGGGAATCAACTGCTAAATGTAAAGATATTTACAAAAAAGGTGATGAAGTAGAAGTTAAGATTATTAAAATTGATACTGAAAGAGAAAATATCTCTTTAAGTGTAAAAGCACTTCAAGATTCTCCAGCTCAAAAATTTGAAAATGAGCATAACAATGGTGACATCATTAAATCTACAGTAAAAGATATTAAAGACTTTGGTGTATTTGTTAAACTTGAAGATAACCTAGACGGACTTATTAGAAAAGAAGATTTACTAAAAGTTGAAGAGGGTGATGAGGAAGTTAAAGTTGGTGATGAGATTGAAGCTGTTGTTGTTAATATTGACAAACAAAGAAACAGAGTTAGATTATCAGTAAGAAGATTAGCTTCTCAAAAAGATAGAGATATTTTAAAAACAGTTAATGATACATCATCAATGACATTAGGTGATGCTTTAGCAGGAAAGTTAAACTAACTTAATCTGTAAATTGGAGAAGATAATGAATAAACCAAATATAGTAGTATGTGACCATATCCACGAAAGTGGATTGGATATACTAAAAAATACAAGTGATATAAACTATATATATGCAGCTGATATTGATAAGGTAGCCCTTTTAGATGTTGTCAAAGATGCTGATGTATGTATCACTAGAAGTTCAACTGACATTGATGAAACGTTCTTAAATGCTGCTGTTAATTTAAAAGCAGTAGTAAGAGCTGGAGTTGGTGTTGATAATGTTGATATTGTTGGTTGTAGTAAACGTGGTGTAATTGCTATGAATGTTCCTACAGCAAATACAATCGCAGCAACAGAACTTACAATGACACATATGCTTTCTTGTATGAGAAAAATGCCTTATGCTCATGCTCAATTAAAAGATCAAAGAATCTGGAAAAGAGAAGACTGGTATGGTCAAGAGTTATATGGTAAAAAATTAGGTGTTATTGGATTTGGTAATATTGGACATAGAGTTGCTTTACGTGCGAAATCTTTTGAGATGGATGTAGTAACTTATGACCCTTATATTGCATCTTCAAAAGCAACTGATTTAGGAATAGAATATACAGAAAATTTTGATGATATTTTATCTTGTGATATTATTACAATTCACACACCAAAAAACTCAGAAACTTTAAATATGATTGATGAAGAACAAATTGCTAAGATGAAAGATGGAGTTATCCTAATCAACTGTGCAAGAGGTGGTTTATATAATGAAGAAGCACTTTTTAATAATTTAAAAAGTGGTAAAATTGCTATGGCTGGTATTGATGTATTTAAAAAAGAACCAGCAACTGATCACCCACTATTAGATTTAAATAATGTTACAGTTACAGCACACTTAGGTGCTAACACAGTTGAGTCTCAATATAAGATTGCTACTCAAGCTGCTAATAATGCTATTAAATCTGCTAGAGGTATTGGTTATCCTCATGCCTTAAATCTTCCTATTGATGAAACTAAAATACCATCATTTGTTAAGCCTTATTTAGAGTTAACACAAAAGATAGCTTTTTTAATTGCTCAAATGGATAAAAGTGCAATTGAGTCTATTAAAATAGAAGCTGAAGGTGAAATTGCTGATTATCTTGATAGTTTAGAAACATTTGCTATTGTGGGAAGTTTAACACACTCACTTTCAAATGAAAAAATTAATTATGTAAATGCTACATTTGTTGCAAATGAAAGAGGTATCAAAGTTGATTCTTCTGTTCATACAAATACAAGTGCATATAAAAACCAAGTAACTGTTAAAATAACTACTTCTCATGGTGTTAATACTACAAGTGGTACTATATTTGATGAAGAGGTTCAAAGAATTATAAAAATTAATGACTTCTTAATGGATATTGATCCATCTGGTAAAATGATTTTGTTAACAAACTCTGATGTACCAGGTGTAATTGGAAGTGTTGGAAATATTTTAAGTGATGAGAATATTAATATTGCTGACTTTAGACTTGGTAGAAGTAAAGATGGTGCATTGGCTGTTATAATAGTTGATGAAGATGTTTCAAATAATACACTTGAAAAGTTACAAAATTTAGAAGCTGCAAAATCAGTTTCTTATGCACAAATATAAAGGAATAACATGGCATTAGGTATGAGTGATTTAAAAAAAGGTTTAAAAATTGAACTTGATGGTGTACCATATAAAATTATGGATTATGCACATGTTAAGCCTGGAAAAGGTGCTGCATTTGTAAGATGTAAAATCAAAAACTATTTAAATGCTAAAACTATTGAGAAAACTTTTCACGCAGGTGATAAGTTTGAAACTCCAGATTTACAACAAAAAACTATGCAGTTTTTATATGATGATGGTGAGATGCTACAGTTTATGGATACAACTACTTATGATCAAATTGGACTTACACCAGAGCAAGTTGGTGATGCCGAAAAATGGATTATAGATGGAGATAGTGTTGATATGATGTTTTTTAAAGGTAATGCTATTACAGTTGAACCAAATGCAACAGTTGAGATGACTATCGTTGAAACACCACCTAATTTTAAAGGTGACTCTCAAGGTGGTAAAAAACCTGCTACTTTAGAGTGTGGAGCTGTTGTACAGATTCCATTTCACCTTATAGAGGGTGATAAAATTAAATGTGATAC
>JAYEPG010000007.1:0-3933 GCA_034723795.1 Campylobacterota bacterium | reverse complement strand
AATTATAAGCAATATTTTATTTTTATAATCTATAATCACATCTTTATTTAAAAGGATAAATATTATGAATATTTTAATACCAGTTGATGACAATGATTTTGAAGAAGCAAAAATCACATTACTTGAAAATTATAAACATTGGATTCTAATAGAATTTTTTGAAGGTAAAATAGTTAAATCAGAATTTTATAAAAATAGAGATGAAATTACTGATTGGGTAGATGTGATTGTTGTAAAAAATGACAAAGAGTATGTTTGGCCATTTATGGAAGAGGGTATTGCTGTTCTAGTAGCACCAACACAAATGTATGTGGAAGACGTTATGGAAGCCTTTTTATTTAAAGAGCTACATGACTTAAATTTAAATATATAATAAAAAAGGAATATATATGTTCGGAAGAAAAACAGAATTAAAACAATATGAATTAACACAAGATGAATTAGAAAAGTTACAGTATGCAAAGTTTACAACATCTAATGGAGTTATTTGGGTAAAGCTTACACCAGAAAATACACCAAATACTGTAGCAAATTTTGCACATTTAGCAAATGATGGTTTTTATGATGGATTAAATTTTCATAGAGTAATTGATGGATTTATGGCACAAGGTGGATGTCCTAACGGAACAGGAACAGGTGGACCAGATTGGGCAATTGAGTGTGAAGCTAGAACAGAAGGTCAAGTACATAAAAAAGGTAGTTTATCTATGGCTCATGCAGGACCAAATACAGGTGGAAGTCAATTCTTTATATGTTTTGTAGCTTGCCCTCATCTTGATGGTGTACATACTGTTTTTGGTGCAATTGAAGATACTGATAATGATAGTTTTTCAGTACTTAACTCAACAAAACAAAATGATACTATAGAGTCAATTGAAATATTAAATTCAAGAGATTAAGTTGTAAAGTAATAAGAGTAAAATTATTTACTCTTATTATTTAAAAATTACATCTTTTGTTAAACTCTTCTTGAGTTATGTTTGATAGGTTAATATTTAGATTAGATTGTTTCTCTTTAATAAGTTTTATCATTTGAGTTTGTGAACTTTCATTTTCAAATGGACCTATATAAACTGCTGTTCTACCACTTGTATCTTTACATATAGATATTCTAGCTTTTTTTGTATCTGTTTTTAAAATCATCTCTTTAAAAAGTTTATATTTTAAACTATGTACTAAAATAAATTTTAATTTATTATCTACTTCTTCTTGAGGTGTAATCTTATTTTTTACTATTTTTTCAACTACTTCTTTTGCTGTTTTTTCTTCTTCTTTAACAGTTACAGAAGTATTATTTTCTAAATTCTCTTTATTTTCTTCAATAACTTTGGGAGATATTTTTTCCTCTTTATTTAATTTAGAGAACTCTATTAGCATCGCTTCTTTCTTTATATTTGCAAGTCTCTCTTTTTGTGCATTATTTTGTTCTTCAATCTCTTTTGGACTTAAAATCTCATGTTTTGTAAGCTCTTCAAGTCTTGCATTTAATCTTTTGATGTTAATTTGAGATGGTGAAAATTTAATTAAATTTTTATTGTCATACTTAACAATATCAACGTTATCTTTATTTTTAACAACTTTTGTTTCATTGGTATCTTTTTTTTCAACAGGAGCAGGATCAAACATACCCATAAAATACATAACTAAACCTGTTGTAATAGTTAAAGCAATTAAACCAGCAATAATTATAATCAGTTTTTTTAATTTTTTAGTTTTTTGTTCCTCTTGTGTTAGTTCAACTTCCTCTACTTTTTCATCTGTCTTAATATTTTCCTTAGAACCATCTTCTTTATTACTTTGATCACTATTATCATTTTTATTTTCAAGTTGAGTATCTTCAGATGTACTGTTTTCAAGCTCTTTAGTTTCATCAGTATTAGTTTCAGTTTCTGAAAGTTCTAAGTTTTCAATCTCTGTATTATCTATATCCATCTCTTCTAATAAATCCTCTTCAGGATAAAATGACACTTCACTTTGGTTAATAGCATCTATAAACGGTAAAATTACTTTATCAAAAGTTATAAATACTGTAATATCAAAACCATCTAAATCTATTAGAAGTTTAAACATATTATCAATCTCTTCTATTTGATTTCTTTCAATAATACCATCAAGAGTAGTTGAAGATTTAACAGAACCTAAATCTTCAAGATCAGAACCATTTATAATAGTCGATAAACCACCAGAAACATTTGATATAAATTCATGTATTGCATCAGTAATATCAGCATCAATCTCATCTACAGGATCGCTTGTGTCTCCAAGCATCGCATTGAAGACATACGAAGCACTATTTGCAGGAATTATAAATGACCATGTTGAAGTAATATCTGCAAATTCAAATGTAGAATCAATTTTTAATGTTTGTATATCTAATAAATCATTTTCATGAACTTTTGTAGTCTCTTTAAGTTCAGCATCTTTTGATAATAGGGCAGTTAAAGTACTACATAAGCCATCTTGTATAAGTTTTGATAAATCTGATGCCATTATTCTTTTTCCAGTTTTTTATTAAGTCTGTTTTGTTTTTGTTTTGCAAGAATAGATTCTCTATTTTGCCGATAATATTCTTTTCTATACTCTTTTAACTTTTCTTTTTTCTTTTCTCTGTATTCTTTATCATACTCTAATCGCTTTTTTTTATGCTCAGTGTAGTAGTCTTGTTTTTTTTCTTTATATTCAAGTATCTTTTTTCGTATTATATCTTCTCTTGAATCAATATGGTCTTTTTGTTTCTTTGCAATCTCTTTAAGTTTACTTGCAAAATCTCCACCAAATAATTCAACTTCATAATCAATAGATGCTAGTTTTTCAGGATTTGCTTCTCTATTTTTTAATTTTGTTTTTATGTAATAAGCTCTTTTTTTCTTTTTATGAGCTAAAAGATTTGCTTCTCTTCTTTTTTTTAATTCACGTAAATCCATAAAGTGATTAAGCTAACCTATCTTTTTAATTGATTTACTGTTTGAAGCATTGTATCTGTAGTTGTAATTGATTTAGAGTTAGCTTCATATGCTCTTTGTGCTGTAATAAGGTTAACCATCTCTGTAACTAATTGAACATTAGATTTTTCAATAAAACCTGCTTCTATTGTACCTAGTCCATTTAGTCCAGGAGTATTCACAACACCATTTCCTGAAGTTGATGAAGCTAAATAAAGATTTTTACCTATTGGATTAAGTCCTGACGGATTGATAAAGTCTGTTAGGAATACTTCGCCTAAGTCTGTTGGTAGAGTATCACCAGCTAAAATTCCTTCAATTTTACCATCTTGTCCAATGCTTATCTTTGTTGTACCAGTCGGTATATCTATCTGATCCACTAGTGGATACCCTGAACTATTAACTAAAGTTCCACCAGGTCCAGTTGGTGTAAATACACCATCTCTTGTATAAGCCTCATCCCCATTAGGCATTTCAACTTTAAAAAACCCCCTACCTGCAATAGCCATATCAAAATCACCACCAGTATTTTGAAGAGTACCCTGCATAAAGTCTTTCTTTACGGCCGCAGTTTTAACACCTAAACCAACATCAATTCCAGTTGGATTGTTAGTTGTTGATGATGTAGCACCAGCAGTATAGTTTAAGGATTGATACATTAAATCTTGAAATTCGGCTCTATCTTGCTTAAATCCAGTAGTATTTACATTTGCGATATTGTTAGAAATAACATCAATATTTTGTTGCTGTGCTACCATTCCAGAAGCAGCAGTATATAATCCTCTAATCATTTTCAATCCTTAATATATGTAATTAAACTAATTTTACTGAATATTTAATTAAATAAATATTAATCTTTTTATTTTACCAAAATTTAAATCTGAAGTGCAATTTTTGAAAATTTGAAAATAAAAAATTGTAATTTTAGATTTGAAGAGGTTAAATGTTAAAATCTTTCTTCAATTCTAACCACAGAATATAAGGAAGTAAA
>JAYEPG010000006.1:0-3950 GCA_034723795.1 Campylobacterota bacterium | reverse complement strand
TTTTTTTTGCTCAAATTTTTTATTGCTTTTCTCTCTAATGTGTCTTTTTTCTTTTATTCTGTGGTTTTTTTATTGTTTACTTTTTTGGATGAATTAGGCTAATTGTCATATATACTTGTTACAATTAAGTTTATTAAAAGAGTTTATTGTTACAATATTACATGTATAACTTTTACTTATAGTTTAGTATTATTTATATAATAAGCAAAAATTATGAAAATAACACAAGGGGAAAGAAGTGAAAAAACTAAAAGAATCTTTTATGAAAAACTCAGAAGTATCAATATCAGATAGAAAGACTTTAAGTAGAAGAGATTTTTTCAAAAAAACCGGAGCGGTAAGTGCCGTTGCAGCTGCTAGTGTAATTGCTCCATCAACTGTAAAAGCATCTGCTGCTGCAGGTGAAGGTGATCCAGCTATTATGCATCACCCAAAATGGGGTCAATCTTGGGGAGATTCTGTAGAAAAGAATAAATATGGAATACCTTCAGCATACGAACACAACAATACGAGAAGAATTACAAAGTTACTAGCTTCTGGTAACTATAGAGCTTCTATTGCTGTTGCACCTATTCATGAATCAGAAGGGATTATTACACCAAATGGTTTATTTTTCTCAAGATCTCATGGTGGTACAGCACATGTTGATCCAAATGAGTTTAGATTAATGATTAATGGTTTAGTTGATAAGCCAATTGTATTAACTCTAGATCAGTTAAAACGATATCCAAGAGTTACAAGAACACACTTTATTGAGTGTCCAGCAAATGGTGGACAAGAGTGGAGAAGACCACAGTATAATTCACTTCAATTTGCAAAAGGTTTTATGTCTTGTGCTGAGTGGACTGGTGTTTATATCAAAACAATTTTAAAAGACTTAGGTCTTAAGCCTGAAGCTCTATGGATGCTAGCAGAAGGAAGTGATAACTCAGAGATGGGTAGATCATTACCTATTGATAAAGTACTTGATGATGCTATGCTTGTATGGGGTCAAAATGGTGAAGCATTAAGACCTGAGCAAGGTTACCCTGTAAGACTACTAGTTCCAGGTTGGGAAGGTAACTTATGTGTTAAGTGGCTTAAAAGACTAGAATTTGGAAAAGAGCCTTGGTATGCAAAAGAGGAAACATCTAAATATACTGCACTAAAACCAACTGGGAAAGCTGCACAACATTTTTATGCAAATGAGGTAAACTCAACAGTAGTTATACCATCTTGTGAAAAACCATGGACAAATATTAAAGATGGTGATTGGGTAGAGATTGAAGGTCTTGCATGGTCTGGTATGGGTACAGTTACAAGAGTAGATTTATCATTTGATGGTGGAAACAATTATGTTGAAGCAAATATCAAAGGTCTTGTACTTCCAAAATGTTGGACTAGATGGAGCTATATGCACCAATATAAAAAAGGTCAAAGACTTCTTCTTACATCAAGAGCAACAGATGATGCTGGTTTTGTTCAGCCAACTGTAGACCAAGAGGTATTTGGTTACGGTGTAAAAAAAGAAAATTACGGTAAAGATAAAAGTAAAGGTATGGGTGTAGAGTCTGTATACCACAGAAATGCAGTAGAAACTTGGGAAGTAGCACCAAATGGGGAGGTGAACCATGTTCAAATTAGAACAGTATAAAATATTAACAGCTTCTCTTGTAGCAGCAGCAGTATTATCAACAGCTGTACAAGCTAAAGATACTGTAGCATATAATGGTCTTTGGAATGCCAAAAAAGATATAAGTGGTGGTGTTTACTACCCTATTTCAAATGGACAAACAGGACCATACAAGGTAAACACGCAAGTATATAAAGATTCAAATGTAGCTAACAATGAGAGTGGATTAAAAGTTAGCTATAACAACGGAAGAGTTCCAAATGCAAATGAACTTAAAGCTTGGGATAAAGATATCAATGGTTTAAATGAAGGTCTTCCAGAAGGATCTGGTTACGTTGATGAGGGTGAAGCACTATATGAAGCACAATGTATTATGTGTCATGGAGACTTTGGATCAGGTGGTGGAGGATACCCTGCACTTTCACTTGGTAAAGCTAAAGAGATAAAAAGAACACTGACAAATAACAGATGGTTAAAACCTACTGCAGAAGGTCCGTCAAGAGTATTTGGTTCATATTGGCCAGTTGCTAGTACTATGTTTTGGTATATAAAAGATGCAATGCCACATACAAAATCAAAAACTTTAACAAATGATGAGACATATGCATTAACAGCTTATATGCTTTATATTAATGGTATGAAAGTAAATGGAGAGTTAGTTACTCCATCATTTAAACTTGATAAAGAAAAATTCTTAAAAATAGAGATGCCAAATAGAAATGGTTTTGTACCTGATATTGATGGTCCTAATGGATTAGAAAATGTAAGAAACTATTATGCTAATCCAGCTAACTATGGTGCTTATAGATTAGAAAAAGGTGAAGAACCTTGTATGAAAGATTGTCAACAAACTGATAATATATTAAGAGTTGATGGTGGTATTACAGACTTTGAACCACCAATGGCAACTGCAAGAGATTTGCCACCTAAAAAAGATGATGCTATGCATAAAGTATCTTTTGATGTACAAGGTGCATATGACTCTCACTGTGCAATGTGTCATGGTACAGGTGTAGCACCAGCAGCTGGTGATAAAGCTGGATGGGCTCCATTTATGGAAAAAGGTCTTTCATCTGTTATGAAAAATGGTTTAGAAGGTACTAATATGGGTATGCCTGCTAAAGGTGGTGCTTCAATTAGTGATGATGAGTTCAAACAAGTTGTTGACTACATGTTAAAGTTTTAGAAAGGAATTTTATGAATAGAAGAAATTTTTTAAGTTTTGCAGGGAGTGCTATAGCACTATCTGTAATCCCTATGAATCTTAGTGCAGAAGATTATAGAAAATCAAAACCAAAAGTATGGACGGCACATAATATTGATGATGCTACAAAAGCTTTATATGGGATGAAAACACCTATACAAAGTGATAAAATTAAAATCACAGTACCAAAAATCAACTCAAGTGGTGGAGCGGTACCTGTAAAATTTGAGACATCAATTGATGCAAAAACAATAGCTTTATTTCAAGATGCAAATCCTGAAAGTGCAGTTGCTGTTTATGATGTAAATATATATGATCTAAAGAAATATGATGTAAAAATCAAAATGGAAAAAGATGGTGTTATAATGGTTCTTGTTGAAGGAACTGATGGAAAAATTTATATGTCTAAGGTGTCAACTAAAGTTGCTGCTGGTGGGTGTGAAGGATAAATAATGGCAAATAAAATAACAGCTGTAAAAGTTAAAATAAAAAATGGTGTAGCAACTGCTAAAATGGCTTTCTCTCACCCTATGATGACTTATAATCAAGCAAAGTCAAAAACAGGTAATAGAGATGATGCAAACTTTATTACACATATTACTGGAAAAGTTGGAACAAAAACAGTATTAGATATCTCAACTAGTCAGTTTTTCTCTAAGAATCCTATTTTTAAATCTCAATTTAAATGTGATACATTTAAAATAGGTACAAAGCTATCAGGTAGACAAAAAGATAATATTGAAGAAAAGCTAAAAACTAAGTTAGAAAGACAACCAACATTTATGGAATTAAATGCTGAGATAGATAAGCTGTATCCAAATAAAGGTGACTTTATTACAATCACAGCTACAGATAGAAAAGGTAATACATACATAGAATCTGTTGAACTAGCAACAAGAAAAAAGAAAAAAAGATAACATAAAGGGGTAATCATGAAAAATATAATTCTTTCAACTCTAACTTTAGTTTTGATATTGTCTTTTAGCGGATGTGGTCAAGAGACTTCTACTCCTAAAGTAAAAACAGTACAAAAAACAGAACTTAGAGAAGATATCAGAATCCTTACTGTAGAAAATACTCAAGGAAAGATAACAACAAAAAGTATAGAAAAAGCTTTTAAAGCAAATGGTTTTA
>JAYEPG010000005.1:0-4022 GCA_034723795.1 Campylobacterota bacterium | reverse complement strand
GCGTTGTGATATTGATGGTCTGCTGCTGCATATGGGTATGGTATAAAAAGTGTTGGTATCCCTAAAGCTACTAGTTCCCATAATGTACTAGCACCACTTCTACTTACTGCAAAGTCTGCTTTATCCATCTTTTCTAAAAGCTCTGAGCAGAAGTCAAAAACATCTGCTTTTATATTTAACTTTTCATACTCATCTTTTATCTTTTCAAAATCATTTTTTCCTGTTTGATGAATAATATTTATATTCATATCACTTAGTTTTGGTGCTACTTTTAATGCAAAGTTATTAATTGCACTTGCTCCTTGGCTACCACCTAAAAAGATTATAGTTTTTATATCACTTCTTATTCTTGAATGTTGAAAAAACTTTTCGTTTATAGGATAATCTTTGACTTTTGAAGTTTTACTATATGAACTAAAAAGCTCTTTTGCTCTTTTTGCTGTAAGCTGATTTAATCTTCCCATAACTGAGTTTTGTTCATGTATATAAAAATCTTTTTTTGAAATAATTGAAGCAAAAGATGCGGGAGCTGCTGAAAATCCACCAACACTAATAACTTTTGATACACTATTTTGTTTAAAAATTTTCATTGATTTAATAACTGCTTTAAAAATCATAAAAAGTGAATTAAACTTTCCTAATAAGTTTTGATTTACTACACCTCTTGTATCCATAAAATATGTTTTGTATAATTTTGGATGGTCTTGAAACCATTGTTTATCTGCACCTTTTGTTGAACCTATAAATATAACTTGATAACCTCTGTTATAAAACTCTTCTATAAACGACTTTGCAACACTTAAGTGTCCACCAGTTCCGCCACCTGTTACAACAATAGTTTTAGACATTATTTTCCTTTGGCTTTTCTTTTTTCTTATGCTCTTTTGGTATATCTCTACTTATGGATAAAACTAAACCTATAGCTAGCGATGCACTAAGTAGTGAACTACCACCATAACTTAAAAATGGAACTGCAATACCTTTAATAGGTATAATTCCAGATATACCATAAGAGTTGATTAAAAAAGCAACACTTATCATAAGTCCAACACCTAGACTAAATAGATGATATTTTGTATTTTGTATTCTTCTACTTATTCTGAATATTCTCAAAATTACCATAAAAAGTAAAATTAAAATAAAAAATAACCCAATAAAACCAACCTCTTCAGTAATCCCAGCTAATACAAAATCAGTATGAACCTCACTTAAAAAACCAAGCTTTAAAGCACCCTCACCTAAACCTATTCCTGAAAAACCACCATTGTGAATTGCATTTAATGAGTGTCCAACTTGATATGGCTCTGGGAAATCCTTTATCCTTAGTGCATTAGAAACTACATCTGGCATAAAAGACAACACACTATCTTGTATCATACTCCACCAACTTTGAATTCTAGTTATTCTATGTGGAAATAAAACAATCAATGCAACCATTCCAGCAACTGCCATTGCAATTAAAGATGCAAATATTTTCCAGCTTCTATTTGCAAACATTAACATCACAAATAAAACTACACCTAATAAAACAGTTTGTCCTAAATCTTTTTGTAAAACAGCAATTAAAAATACAGCAAGTCCAAAAGTACCAAGATAAGGTAAAAGTAATAAAACCTCTTGCTTAAAAGGTAACTTTGATATATTTGTAAGTCTTTTATGAAAAGAGTATGCTAAATAATATATAAATCCAATTTTAAAAAACTCAACGGGAGATATAGAAATACCTGGTAATCTAATCCATCTTTTTGCACCACCTGATTCTGTTACCATGGAAGCTGGAAAAAACTGCATAGCTATCATAAGTAATAAAAAAAATATAAATAAAAACCACCCAGCTTTTGGTATAAGAACATCAGGTTTAATTTGTGCCAATGTCCACATAATTAAAATAGCTACTATTCCAGTACCAAGCTGTCTAATAAAAAAATGATACTGTGCATAATCCCAGTAAACAACAGTATAAATAGATAATGAATATGAAAATATAATACTAATAATAATCAAAGCAGAACTTAGAAAAAAAAGTGTATAGTCTGGAGTGTGATTATTTGTTAATTTTTTAATCTTTTTTTGGATAAAATTCATTTTGAAAGTATATCAAAAATAGGTACGCATTTTCCTGAAAATAACAGGTGATGTTTCCTAATATTATGGGAAAAAATGTCTTCTAAGCAACAACAATTACCAAGAATTAAAAAGATTTTAATTTTAATAGCGCTTATTCTAATAGCATTTTTAATTTTAATATTTTCAATATCAAATACAATAAATAAAGATAGAGACTTACCATCACTACTAACTACAAAAAAAGAGTTGGCAGTTAGAGGAAATATATACAGTGCCGATAACTTTAAAATTGGAACTTCAAGAAAAATATACTCAGCTTCCATAGATACAAGAAGTTTAGATGAAGATAAAAAAGAGTTATTTATTAAACTATTTTCTATTTATAGCAATATTCCTAAAGATAAAATAAGAGATAAGATAAACAAAAAAACTGGTTATACAATTATATCAAGAACAATTGACCAAAGGGTTGCGAAGGAGCTTAAATCTTTAGCATTTAAATTAAGAAGATTAAATGTTTTTAAATCAGTTAGAATAAATGGAAGAATCAGACTTTATGGTTTAAATATCTTTGAAACAGGTGAAGAGAGACTATACCCATATAAAGATACACTTACTCCTGTGATTGGTTTTATGAAAAAAAGAAACTCTAAAAGTGGAAAACAAAGGGTAAACGGGGTAAAAGGTTTAGAAAAACAATTTAACTCAGATCTAAACAATATGCAAGATGGTATTTTAAATGGTGAAAAAGATATTTTATCTTATATATTATTTAACAAAGACTCTAGCATAATAAAAAGAAGAGATGGGGAAGATTTAAAACTTACCATACCTTTAAAATTACAAAGAAATATCGAACTAATGTTAGATAGATACAAAATCAAACTTCAAGCCCAAGAGGTAATAGTATCCGTTATGGATAGTCAAACAGGAAAAATATTATCACTTGCTAGTTCAAATAGATATGACCCATCAAAACTAAAGCAAGATGATATTCCAAATCTAAATGTTAATGCAATTGAATATAATTTTGAGCCAGGTTCTGTAATAAAACCAATCTCTATTGCCTTAGCAATAGATAATAATAAAATAAAAAAAGGGGAACTTTTCTCTGCATATAACAAAGGGAAAGTAAACTCAAAAGGTGAGTATCCAAAAGGTAAATTTAAAGTGGGTCGTTGGACTATTGGGGATGATCATAATTTTAGGAAAAACTACCTAACACTTCAAGATATATTTATATATTCAAGTAACATTGGAACTGCAATCATTGCGAATAGATTAAGTGCAGAACAGTTTTATAATGGTTATAAAGCTTTTGGCTTATCTGAGAAAACTGGTATAGATTTACCTTATGAGAAAAAAGGTTTAATACATAAACTTTACCAATATAGAGCAGGTGAAGATAAAGGTAAAATAAATGTTTTTAAAACAACAGATTCATATGGTCAAGGTATAACCGCAACATTTATGCAAGTTCTAAAAGCATACTCTACATTTAACAATGAAGGTAAAATAGTAACACCATATATAGTAAATAAAAAAGAGGGTATAGAATCGCCACAAATCATATCGGTACAAACAGCAAATGAAATTAAAAGCCTCCTTATAAAAACTGTACAAAAAGGTACAGGTACAAAAGCAAAAATAGAGGGACTTGAAGTTGGTGGAAAAACTGGAACTGCAAATATTGTTGAAAAAGGTAAATACCAAAGAAAATATATGAGTAGTTTTTTTGGATTTGTAAATGATGATACCAATAGATATACTATTGGTGTAACGGTAAATGATCCTGTTAGTCGTGGTAAGTATTGGTATTATTATTATGCATCAAACTCTGCGGTACCTGTTTTTAAAGAGATTGCAAAAATATTGGTTAAACTTAACTACCTTGAAGTTAAAAAGAGTGAATAAAATTAAATGATAATAAGATATAATAAATTAACAAAATTGAG
>JAYEPG010000004.1:0-4052 GCA_034723795.1 Campylobacterota bacterium | reverse complement strand
AATGAATATACATAATGGATTTAATAAAGGATTGAAGATTAAAATAGTTGATTTTTACTTAGTAAATTATGGAAAATAATTTTTTAAATAAGGGTGTTTAGACCCCCAAATTTTTCATTAAATCGTACATTTTAATATAATAACAAATTTAAATTATAATGTCAATACTTTTTGAATACTTTTTGTGTACATTTAAAAGATTAATATTTTGGATGTTTCGTACTGCGTTGAGAATCATAATAATTTAGTTTTATTTACGCAGTACGACCATTAGTATATCTTTCGACTTTTTAGAAATTTTACACAATTAACCATAATAAAAATAGAACTTAGATATAATGTATTTAAAATAAAAAACATTGCATTTTGACATAATTTTTAATTAAATAAAAAATACTTGATATACTTTCTAAAAAATAGGAAATATCATGAAAACACCAAATTTATTTAATTTTATGGATAATGATAGTTTAAAAGGAACACCAATAAGAGCTTTAAAATATATCGATTTATTTTGTGGAGCTGGTGGATTTTCATTAGGTTTTGATAAATCTGGATTTCAAAATATATTTTCAGTTGAAATACAAAAAGAGTTTTGTGATACTTATGAAGCAAATTTTCCTACACATAACTTAATACAAAAAGATATTACAAAACTAACAAAAGAAGAAATTAAAGAATTAACTAATTCTAATGAAATTGATGTAGTTATTGGTGGACCACCTTGTCAGGGATTTAGTATTGCGGGTAATATAGGAAGGAAATTTATAGATGACCCTAGAAATAAATTATTTCAAGAATTTGTAAGAGTTGTAAGTATTGTTAATCCTAAATATTTTGTTATGGAAAATGTAGCAAGATTATATACTCATAACAATCATCAAACAAAAAAAGAGATAATTGAAAGTTTTAATAAATTAGGCTATGAAGTAGAATGTAATATTTTGAATTCAGCAGACTATGGTGTTCCTCAAATTAGAAAAAGAGTTATTTTTATAGGTTCAAGAATAAGTGATAAAATATCATTTCCTGAAATATCTCATACTACATATAATACAGTAAAAAACGCTTTAGAAGATTTACCTACTTTAAAATCTGGGGATAATTCATCATTGATAAATCATAAGGCAATGAATCACACAGAACAAATGTTACATAAAATGAGTTTTATTAAAGATGGTGGAGATAGAACAGATATACCATTAAATTTACGACCAAAGTCTGGTGATGTAAGAAAATACATAAAATACAATAGTGATAAACCATCAGTTACAATTACAGGCGATATGAGAAAAGTTTTTCATTATTCTCAAAATAGAGCTTTAACAGTTAGAGAATTAGCAAGACTTCAAACATTTCCTGATGACTTTGAATTTAAAAGTAGTAGCATTGCCCAACAACAACAAGTTGGTAATGCAGTTCCTCCACTTATGGCAGAAGCAATTGCAAACAATATAAAAAATATGATTAAAGAAGATAATAAAAGTAAAATTATATTTAATAATAAATATCCAAAAGTTAATTATATTGGTAATAAAGAAAAATTAGTAAACTGGATATGTGATTATTTTCCAAAAAATACAAATTCTATATTTGATGCTTTTAGTGGTGGTTCATCTATTGGATATGAATCAAAAAAAAGAGGATATAAAACTATCAGTAATGATATTTTAAAAATAAATTATTTTCTTGCACAATCACTTATAGAAAATAATCAAGAAACTTTAGATGATGAAGATATAAATATAATTTTTGTAGGAAAACCAATAAAAGGGTTTATGTATAAAAATTATTCTGAAGTATTCTTCTTTCCTGAAGAATGTATGGAATTAGATTTGTATAGAAAAAATATAGATAAATTATCATCTAAGTATAAAAAATCTATTGCATTTACATTGATTAGAAGAGCAATGGTTCGTAAAATGCCATATTCAAGGTTTAATTTAAATTGGGACAAAATAAAACAATTAAGAGATGAAGAATACAGTTATGCAAAATATAAAAGAAAAAGAGCATATCATAATGAATCAATTAAAAGTCATTTTATAAAAAATCTTAAAGATTACAATGATGCAATTTTTAATAATAATCAGGATAATAAAGTTTATAATGATGATATATTTAATTTATTAAATGAAGTAAATGCAGATATTATATATTTAGACCCACCATATACTGGAACTATGAATAATTATTTTGGATTTTATGGTTTAATTGATGAATATATTCATTCAAAAAAACTAGAACCATTTAAAAATAACTTTATAGATAAAAAATCTTCATTACAATTATTTGATAAACTATTCTCAAGTTTATCAAATTTTAAATATTGGTTTTTAAGTTATAATAATAACTCTTATCCTTCAAAAGATGAACTTGTTGATATAATTAGTCAATATTCTAATGATATACAAGTGATAGAAAAACCTCATAATTATAAAGTTACTGGCAAAGAAAAAAAGACTAAAAATACAGAATACTTATTTATTATAAAAAATACCAAATATAAGGAAAGAAAAAATGACAAATCAGAAATATGAAAAATACTGGGAATTAACTGTTGAATATACTGATATAAATGAAGATAACTTTATTGGTACATTAAAAATTATAGTTGATTTTATTGATAGTCATGATTTAACTGAATATAAGAAAGCTTTATATAAAGAACTTCAAGAAAATATTTATGCCAAATATCCTAAATCAGATATGGGTTCTGTAAGAAAAAGTATTAATCAATTTATAAAACTTGGTTTTATAAATAATCAATTAAAATCATATCACAACCTTACCAAAGACTTTTTAACTGCAAAAACTAACAATAAAAGAAGAAATTTATTTTCACATATCTTTTATTCAAATTCTAAATTAAGTTCTGCAACTACAAAACCATCAGAAGTAAAACAAATTAATTTTTTAATTAAAACACTTGAAGAAGTAGGTAAATTAACAAAGAAAAATATTGAAGGTTTAATGACAGTAGATATAACAAGAATAGATAAAGGTTATTTAACTGCACAGGAAGTTGATGATGCAACTAAATATGCAAATAAAATAGGATTTATACTAAGAAAATATAATCAAGTTGGCTATTTATTTAATTTTTTAGGAAAATTAAATGATGTTGTATTTGTGAATGATGAATTATATTTTAAAGATGATGCAAAACAAATATTTGGAGACGAATTAAAGATAGAAGATATATCAAAAAGAGATCCTTATTTACATAGATTATACAAAAATGAACTAAAAGAAGAAAGTAATGATAAATTAGGAAATACTAAATGTATGCTAGAAAACTTATCATATCCATCATTAGTAGCTAGTCATATCAAACCATTTATTAAATCAAATAATGAAGAAGCTTATGATCCAAATAATGGTTTATTGTTAAGTCGTAATATGGATATTCTATTTGACCAAGGATATATATCTTTTAATGATGATGGAACAATAATTTATTCTCCTAAGCTAACTAAAGATGTTACAGAACATCTTAATAATTATAAATTAGATAATATATTTATAAATGAAAATAGAATACAATATTTTGATTATCATAGAAATAATGTATTTAAAAAAAGTGCATAAATTAATTATAATTTAATATTTTACTGTGCTAAAATTGTGCTAAAATTAACTATAAATAGCTATTTGTGATAGGTTTGTTTTATTAGAAAGTCCCATAGTATGGGTGTTTATAGTTTTTTATTTGTATTCAAGACTCCCCACGTGCCGGAGCCACTTCAATTTAAATCCCTTAAATATTAACTTTATATATAATTTAAATAATCATTGTGACCATATTGTGTTAAAATACTTATAAAATTTAAATTAAAAAAATAGATCTTTTTTATATTATTATTTGTTAACTCTCTATCTTTCATAACTATCCATTTAGTTTAAGCCCTTTGATTTATACTTGGACTATAATGTCCTCCTTTGTCAAGACCACTTAACTTAACATTCTTATTCCATAAGCCTACGATACTTTTTGTAACAATTTATTATCTACATTATTAATAGCTTTAAAATATATCTCATTTGGTGTT
>JAYEPG010000003.1:0-4124 GCA_034723795.1 Campylobacterota bacterium | reverse complement strand
GAAAAAATATAACCTACCAATTGTATTAGGTGGTGGCGTATTTCAAAATAGAGTATTATTAAGACTCTTAATACAAAAAATACCAAATTTAATATTACCAAAAGAGTTTACATCTAACGATAGTGCAATAGCTTATGGGCAAGCTATTGCTGTTATTTAGGGATATTATCTAGTACTATATATAGAGTTTTACTTATACTTAGCACTCTAATACTCATTATGCTAATTTATTTAAAAATCTCTTGACATTTTAAAACTCATCTGCTATACTTCTATTAGCACTCAAAGATTACAAGTGCCAAATTAAGTAAAAATGGTAAACAATGATTAATAAAAAAGAGTTTTTGTTAGATTCTATTATAAAAGCATATATTGAACACTTAGAGCCTATTGGTTCTGGTCAGTTAAAATCTATGTATGATATAGCATATTCTCCAGCTACAATTAGAGGTTACTTTAAAAAACTAGGTGATGAGGGTTATTTAGCCCAAGAACATGCTAGTAGTGGAAGAACACCTACAATTGAAGCTTTAAAAGAGTATTGGAATCAAAGATTAAACTTTACACTAGAATCTGTAAACTATGATAAGTTAGTAAATTTATCAAATGAGATGGGATTAACAGTTTTTATTAAAGAACAAACAGCTGACACCCTACATAGAGTGTTAAATGTTGAAAATGTTTATATGATTTTAGAGTTTTATAAAGCAAGTATATTAAACAATATTGAAAATGAATTTGCACTTACAACTACTGATGATAGTTATGCAGTGACTATTAAGTTTAATAGTGCGTTTCATAAGTTTTTAACTGATATGTCAGGTAGAACTTTTGATGATATTTTAGATATAGCAAAACAAGTTGGTGCAAATCATCTACATATGGAGCTAAGTAAGTATATACAAAATAATATTTATAAAATTATTAATACAAAACAGTTTTTAAAAATGGCAGTGGGATATGATTTAGAGGAAAGTGATATAGATATGTTTTTACATGGTGATATTATGTTAAAACTTGAACAAGGTATATATTTAGATAGTTTATTACCAGTTGATCAAATTGCGATTTGCCATGATACAAAAATAGATGGTAAAGATGTAAAGATTTTAGTTGTTGGTGAATTATCAAAAGATCATGAATATTTTTATAAAGGGATTATATAGATGAGTACAGAAGAGAATAAAGTGGAAAAAGAAGTGGAAGAGATTATTGAGTCTACTGAAGAAGTTGAAACTACAACAGTTGAAGAAATAGTATCTGAAGAGAAGACAGAAAAAGATACAGAGGTACCTTTTGAATCTTCGAATGAGAAATTTGCTTCATTAGATGAAGAGTTTAAGTCAAAAATGGAAGCAAAAGTAGAAGCAGCCGAAGCAAAGGCAAAAGAGGCTGAAGATAAGTTTTTAAGAACTCATGCTGATTTTGAAAATATTAAAAAAAGACTAGAAAAAGAAAAATATAGTGCAATAGACTATGCAAGTGAAAAATTTGCAAAAGATTTACTAGCACCTATTGATGCAATGCAAATGGCAATTTTAAGTGCAAATGCTGATATTCCAGCAGAAGATTTAGTAGATAAATTAAAAGAAGGTTTTGATTTAACTTTAAAAGCATTTAATAAAGCATTTGAAAAGCATGATATTACTGAAGTTGAATATGATGAGTTTAATCCAGACTATCACAATGCAGTTATGCAAGCAGATAGCGAAGATGTAGAATCAGGACAAATCGTAATGGTTATGCAAAAAGGTTATAAGTTTAAAGATAGACTTCTTAGAGAAGCGATGGTTTCAGTAGCTAATTAAGTAGTCATCTTTTAGATAATTACTTCATTCGACTACAAAATTTAAAATAATCACTTACCTTGGTAAGCTCATACTTTAAATTTTTTGTCTGCCTTGAACTTATCTAAAATCTAACAACTTAAAAGATTTAATAATATGACCGCGATGTCATAAAACTATAAAAAATGTTAAAAGTTTAAAATAATAAAATAAAAAAACACAAGGAAATAAAATGAGTAAAGTAATAGGGATAGATTTAGGAACAACAAACAGTTGTGTGGCAGTATATGAAGCTGGTGAAGCAAAGATTATATCAAATAAAGAGGGTAAAAACACAACTCCTTCTATTGTAGCATTTACAGATAAAGGTGATATTTTAGTTGGTGAGCCAGCTAAAAGACAAGCTATCACAAATCCAGAAAAAACAATCTATTCTATCAAAAGAATTATGGGTCTTATGATGGAAGAGGAGCATGCAAAAGATGCTATGGATAAAGTTGGATATAAAATAGTAAACAGAAGTGGAGCTGCTGCAGTTGAAATCGCTGGTAAAACATACACACCTCAAGAGATCTCAGCAAAGATTTTAACAAAACTTAAAACAGATGCGGAAAGCTACCTAGGTACAACAGTAACTGATGCAGTTATTACAGTTCCTGCATACTTCAATGATGCACAAAGAAAAGCAACACAAGAAGCAGGAACAATTGCTGGTCTTAATGTACTTAGAATTATCAATGAGCCAACAGCAGCAGCACTTGCATATGGTCTTGATAAAAAAGGTGAAGAGAAAGTTCTTGTTTATGATTTAGGTGGTGGTACATTTGATGTTACTGTTCTTGAAATTGGAGATGGTACATTTGAAGTTCTTTCAACAGATGGAAATGCTTTCTTAGGTGGAGATGATTTTGATAACGTTATTATTGATTGGTTAGCAGAAGATTTTAAAACTGAGTTTGGAATCGATTTAAGAGATGACAAAATGGCACACCAAAGACTTAAAGATGAAGCTGAAAAAGCTAAAAAAGAGTTAAGTGCTACAGCTGAAACAGAGATTAACTTACCGTTTATTACTGCTGATGCAACTGGACCAAAACACTTAGTAAAATCTTTAACAAGAGCAAAATTTGAAGCTATGACTGAAAATTTAGTATCTGAAACATTAGATCATATTAAAGTTGCTATGAGAGATGCTGGACTTGATAACGATGAGATTGATGAAGTTATTATGGTTGGTGGATCTACAAGAATCCCTAAAGCTCAAGAAGTAGTTAAAGAGTACTTTGGAAAAGAGTTAAACAACTCTGTTAACCCTGATGAAGTTGTTGCTGCTGGTGCTGCTATTCAAGGTGGAGTTTTAAAAGGTGATGTTAAAGATGTACTTTTACTAGATGTTACACCATTATCACTTGGACTTGAAACTTTAGGTGGAGTTATGACTAAGTTAATTGACAAAGGTACAACTATCCCAGTTAAAAAATCTCAAGTGTTCTCAACAGCTCAAGATAACCAGCCAGCAGTTTCTATTGTAGTTGGTCAAGGTGAGAGAGAATTTATCAAAGATAATAAAAACTTAGGTCAATTCGAACTTTCTGATATTGCTCCAGCTCCAAAAGGTCAGCCACAAATTGAAGTAACATTTGATATTGATGCAAATGGTGTTTTAAATGTATCTGCTAAAGATAAATCAACAGGTAAAGAGAATAAGATTACTATCTCTGGTTCATCTGGACTTTCTGATGATGAAATCGAAAAAATGGTAAATGAAGCTGAAGCAAATAAAGAAGCTGATACTAAGAAAAAAGAAGTAGTAGAAACTAAAAACCAAGCAGAAGCTATGCTTCACCAAATCAAAAAATCTTTAGAAGAGAATAAAGATGATGCAGTTATAACTGAAGATGAAGAGAAAGCTATTGTTGATGCAGCAGCTAACTTAGAAGAGTTACTTAAAAAAGAAGATGCAACTAAAGAAGAGATTGAAGAATCACTTAAAACATTATCTGAAGTAAGTGCTAAACTTATGGAAGCAGCTATGAAAAAAGAGCAAGGTGGAACTGCACAAGATGCAAACCCAGCTGACACTAAAAAGAAAAAAGATGATGATGACATCATTGATGCTGAAGTAGAATAATAGAAAACTACATTTGAAGTGCCGTAAGTGCTAAAATGCACTTGCGACATTGATGATAATAAAGTAGAGTGCTTATTTTACTTTTATAACACAAGATTTTAACCTTATAACTTTATCAGTTTATATAATCCATACCATTCTAAGAAATGTTATGAAATACAAAAAGAATAATTAAAAAAGAATAATTAAAAAAGAATAATTAAAAA
>JAYEPG010000002.1:0-4137 GCA_034723795.1 Campylobacterota bacterium | reverse complement strand
TTAGGTCATATGAAAAAGCAAGGTATACCAATTCCAGGTATCGGACATAGAATTAAGTCTCTTAAGAACCCTGATTTAAGAGTTACAGGACTTATGAACTATGCTGCTGAGCATTTCCCATCTACACCACTTTTAGATTATGCAAGAACTGTTGAAGCTCTTACTACATCTAAAAAAGAGAATTTAATTCTTAATGTTGATGGTACTATTGGTATTTTAATGGTTGATATGTGGAGAGCATTAGGTTACTCTGAAGATGAAATCAATGAATTTATCTCTTCTGGTACACTAAACGCATTCTTTATCGTTGGTAGATCTATCGGATTTATCGGTCACATCTTAGATGAGAAAAGACTTGCTATGCCTATGTATAGACACCCAATGGATGACATTCTTTATGATGTTCCAATGGCGGAAGAGATTTAATAATCTCTTTCATAATAAAAAAAGCCACTCATTAAATGAGTGGCTTTTTTTATTTATAATAATTTTATAAAATTATTATGATTTTAATAAATCTTTTAAACTAGCTTGAGGATTTTTACCATCAAGTATCTGTTTAACTTCATTTGCAATAGGTGTATATATATTATTTTCTTGTGAAAGTTTATATATAGCTTCACTTGTTTTAACACCCTCTGCAACTTCACCTAATTCATCTAATATTGTATTCAATGATTTATTTTGTGCCAATCCTAATCCTACACGAAAGTTACGACTTAAAGTACTTGATGCAGTTAAAAATAGGTCTCCTGCTCCACTAAGTCCTAAAAAGGTATCCTTTTTAGCTCCATAGTGGTTACCAAATCTTTCCATCTCAACTAAACCACGAGATATTAAACTTGCTCTTGCATTTTGACCTAGTTTAAGTCCATCACATATACCACTAGCAATTGCAAGTACATTTTTATAAGCACCTGCAATTTCTGCCCCTATAACATCGCTGCTGTAGTATGTTTTTATAAATGATGGAAAGAACTTATAGAACTGGTCATAGTAATCTTTACTGCAAGAGTTTAAAACTAAAGCTGTTGGAAGCCCTTTTATAACTTCACTTGCAAAAGATGGACCTGAGATAAATCCAAGATTTTCTGCAGGTACAAATTGTTCATATATATCTTGCAAAAATGAGCCTGTATTTGCTTCAATACCTTTTGCTGCTACTAAAACTTTTTGACCATTGTATTTAAAGTTTTGTGTTAACCATTCTCGTATAGATTGAGATGGTATTGCGATAACTAAATATTCACAATTTAATGCTTCCTTTAAAGATACAAAGTTTTCTATATCTTTTTTTGTTCTACTTGTGATTAGGCATTGCTGATTCTGATTTAAAGCATAATGTAAAGCTTGACCCCATTTACCTGCACCTATTACACATATAGAACTCATAATTTTATCCTTGACTATGCTAATCTTTCTTTTAGCAGTTTATTTATAATCTGAGGGTTTCCAGCACCTTTTAGTGCTTTCATAGCTTGACCTACAAAGAAACCAAACATTTTTTCTTTTCCACCTTTGTATTGTTCTACTTTATCTTGATTGTTATTTAAAATCTCATCAATAATAGCTAAAATAGCACCATCATCACTTACTTGTTTTAATCCAAGTTTTTCAATAACTGAATCAACAGTTTCATCATTTTCCATTAAGTAGTCAAGTACCTCTTTACCAGCTTTTCCTGATATATTACCATCTTCAATTGCTTTTACTAGAGTACCTAATTTTTTTGCATCTACAGGAGATGTTGTTACATCCATACCATCACTAAATCTACCTTGTAGTTCAACTGTTAGCCATGTAGTAGCCATCTTTCCACTAATACCAACACTAACCATATCTTCAAAAAATTGTGCATTTTGTTTTGTACTACATATAATACCTGCATCATATGCTTTTAATCCAAAATCTTTTACAAATCTTGCTTTTTTAGCATCTGGGAGTTCTGGAATATCAGAATATTTTTCTATCATCTCATCTGTAATAATTAAAGGAAGTAAATCAGGATCTGGAAAATATCTATAATCTGCGGCATCCTCTTTTCCTCTCATACTTCTAGTTTCATTTTTTTCTACATCATAAAGTCTTGTCTCTTGAACAACTTCTTGATCATAAACACCATCTTCCCATGCTTCTACTTGTCTTTGAACTTCATAAGAAATTGCTTTTTCAATAAATTTAAAACTATTCATATTTTTAATTTCACATCTAGTATAAAGTTTTGTATCACCTTTTGGTCTAATTGAAACATTTACATCTGCTCTAAAACTTCCCTCTTGCATATTTGCATTTGAAATATCAATATATCTTACAATAGAGTGAAGTTTTTTAAGATAAAGAATAGCTTCTTCACTACTTCTCATATCTGGTTCAGATACAATTTCAAGTAATGGAGTTCCAGCTCTATTTAAATCAACTTTTGAGTGGTCACCTGCATGTGTATTTTTTCCAGCATCATTTTCTAAATGAGCTCTTGTAACACCAATAACTTTACTTGAACCATCTGGAAAATCAATCTCAACTTTACCTAAACCTACAACTGGTACTTCAAATTGTGATATTTGATAACCTGTAGGTAAATCAGGATAAAAATAGTTTTTTCTATTAAATATAGATTTTCTATTAATTTCAGAATCAATAGCTGTTCCTAATTGAATAGATTTGTGTACAGCTTCTTTATTTATAACTGGTAATGCACCTGGTAATCCAAGACATGTTGGACATACATTTGTATTTGGTTTGGCTCCAAAACTTGTTGCACAATTACACCAAAGCTTACTATTTGTATTTAACTGTACGTGAACTTCTAAACCTATTACTACTTCAAACATATATTTTATTCCCTTTTATCTAATTATATTTGTTTTACAAAAACTATTTTAGTATTTGTATATTTGCTGTTATTTTTAATGTTTCAAAATATTCTTTTAAATAATTTTGTTCTCTTTTTTTCATTAATGTATTAAATATCTGATCTTTTACACTATCATATTGTGATATTTTAATATCTTTTTTATCTATTACAAAAAACATATTATAGTTTTTATTTTGTGCAAAAGTTACACTAAACTCTTTAGTGTTTGTTGAGTTTAAAATATATTTAACCTGCGGTGTTAACTCTGCTTGTTTTAGTGTAATACTTTGCATCATGATTTTATTATTTTGCATCATTGGGTTTGTTCTTAATTCATTTAATAACTTTTTATCTTTTGAGATATATGCAATTACATCAATTGTATCTGCTAGTTTATATTGATCTTTATTATTTTCATAATACATTTTCATATCATCTTCACTTGCAAGTTTAATCTTTCCCCTTGCAATTTTAGAAATAAGTTTTTGATGTAAAAGCTTTTGTTTTATTTGCTGTGTAAATAGATCATAGTTTTGTTGTTGTCTTACTAGCGATTTAAAATTTAAAGTATTCATGTTGTTTTGATCTGCTAGTTTTTTGATATGGTTATCTATATCAAAAATATCAACTGTAATATTTTTATTTTTTAATTCTTGATTGTATAAAGTTTCATCTACTAATCTTTCTACCGCTTCTTGTTTTGTTATATTATTATTTTGCATCTTAACTTCAATGTCGTATAATGTAATTGGTGTATCGTTAATTACTAATGCGATTGCATTAACTAATCCTGCATATGATAAAGTTGTTGTTACTAATAAACTTAGTATATATTTTTTCATTTGTCCATCCTTAATTAAAAATCTATTTTACCATAAAGATGGTAAAATCTCCCACAAGCTAAGAAATACCAAGAAAAGGCATTTCTAGTTCATAGTTTTTATCAAAAATTTCGTAGTATAGTCTTTAAGTGTCATATCTCTTCTATAACTTTGTTGAGATTAGTAAAGTATATTATCTTCATTGATTTGTTAGGTTTGCTAATTCCATATCATTTAATCCTGTACTTAATTTAATAATATCAATACTTACTTTTTGTTCTATTAAACTTTTAGCTATTTCAATATTTCTTATGTTTGTAGCTTCAATCCCTCCAGCAATATAAGTACTTTCATAAACACTAGCTTCTCTTCTTAAATTTTCTTGTCTTCTTTCATAATCAATTTTTTCATCATCTGGCATATTTAGGTAATCTAGTGTTTCTTTTGCTTTTAATAATCCTT
>JAYEPG010000001.1:0-4155 GCA_034723795.1 Campylobacterota bacterium | reverse complement strand
AATAGATTGAGTAAAAACTGCTTCATAACTATTAATATTTTTTATATAACTTTGATTTTCTTTTGCATTTAATTCACTAAACAATAGAAAAGTAAAAACAATATAACTAATTAATAATTTCATAACAAACCTTTGGCTAAAATGTAAGATAAAATAAATTGTAACATAGATAGCCTTAAGTGGTTTACTCTAGGCAATTTGATTGATATAATAAAACTCAAGGAACAAACTAATATGTTAAATATCTTTTCTAAAATATTTGGAACAAAAAATGATAAAGAGGTAAAGAGATACCTAAAAAGAGCTGAACAAATTAACAAACTTGAAGATTCATATACATCATTAAGTGATGAAGAGTTACAAGAAAAATTCAATCAGCTTAAAGAAGCTGTTCAAAATGAAGAAAAAACTTTAGATGAAGTATTAAATGAAAGTTTCGCAATCATAAGAGAATCTAGTAAAAGAGTTCTTAATATGAGACATTATGATGTACAGCTAATTGGTGGTATGGTACTACATGCTGGTAGAATTGCAGAGATGAAAACTGGTGAAGGTAAAACACTTGTAGGTACTTTAGCAGTTGCATTAAATGCAATGACTGGAAAAGGTGTTCATGTTGTTACAGTAAATGATTATCTTGCTTCAAGAGATGCTTTAGAGTTAGAACCACTTTATAAATTTTTAGGATTTTCTATTGCTTCTATTACTGGTGATATTCAAGGTGATGAAGAAAGAAAAGAGAGATATTCTTGTGATATAGTTTATGGTACAAATAATGAATTTGGTTTTGATTTCTTAAGAGATAATATGAACTACTCTTTAGATGAAAAAGTACAAAGAGAACATAACTTTGTTGTTGTAGATGAGATAGATTCAATTTTAATTGATGAAGCCAGAACACCTTTAATTATTTCAGGACCTACGAATCACAAAAGTACAGATTATGTAAAAGCAAATAAAATTGCACTTACCTTAGAAAAAGGTGAAAAATTTGAAGCAACTAAACCTGATGAAACAGATAGATTTACAGGTCACTTTATAGTTGATGAAAAAAATAAAGGTGTGGTATTAACAGAAGAAGGTATTGAGAAAGCTCAAGAGTTATTTGAAGTTGACAACCTATATTCACTAGAACATGCTTCACTTTCTCACCACCTTGATCAAGCTTTAAAATCAAACTATATTTTTGAAAAAGATGTTGACTATGTTGTACAAAACAATGAAGTTATTATTGTTGATGAGTTTACTGGACGATTGAGTGAAGGTAGAAGATTTAGTGATGGTCTACACCAAGCTTTAGAAGCTAAAGAGAATGTAAAAATTCAAGATGAATCTCAAACATTAGCAGATATTACATTCCAGAACTATTTTAGAATGTATGATAAACTATCTGGTATGACAGGAACAGCTCAGACAGAAGCTACTGAGTTTGCAGAGATTTACAATCTTGATGTTGTATCAATACCAACAAATGTACCTATTACAAGAGATGATAAAAATGATCTAATTTACAAAACAGAGAGAGAAAAATTTGATGCTGTATGTGCAAGAATAAAAGAGATAACTAAAACTGGTCAACCAATTTTAGTAGGAACTGCATCTATTGAAAAATCTGAATATCTTCATGATCTTCTAAAAAAAGAGAAAATAGCACATACAGTTTTAAATGCAAAACAACATGAAAAAGAGGGAAAAATTGTAGAGGATGCAGGACTAAAAGGTGCTGTTACTATTGCTACAAATATGGCTGGACGTGGTGTTGATATTAAACTTCCTACTGAGTGTAAAGAGTTGGGTGGATTGGTTATTCTTGGAACTGAAAGACATGAGAGTAGAAGAATTGATAATCAGCTTCGTGGTCGTGCGGGAAGACAAGGTGATGTTGGTGAATCTCAATTTTACCTAAGTTTAGAAGATAATCTTTTAAGAATTTTTGGAAGTGATAAAATTGCTGGAGTTATGAGTAGACTTGGTCTTGAAGAGGGTGAGCATATTGAATCTGGTATGGTTACAAGAGCAGTTGAAAATGCTCAGAAAAAAGTAGAAAATATGCACTTTGAGAGTAGAAAACATCTACTTGAATATGATGATGTTGCAAATGAACAAAGAAAAGTAATCTATAGCTTTAGAAATAACCTTTTAAATCAAGAGTTTAATATAAAAGAAAAAATAGATGAAAATATTTTAGAATTTGCTCAAGTATCAGTACAAAATGCTCAAGATGTAAGCCAAAGTGCTATGATTGATGACTTTGCATATGATAATGTTATTTTAAAACTTAAAGAGGAACTAAATCTTGAAATAACAAAAGATTTAATAGAAGGTGCTGATTTTGATGAAATTGAAGCGAAACTTTTAGAGATACTAAAAAGTGTATATGAAGAGAAGATGTCAGCACCATCACCTGATCAAAGAGATGAGATAGAAAGAATTTTATACCTTCAAGTTTTAGATAAAGCATATAGAGAACATCTATACTCTATGGATAATTTAAAAACAGGTATAGGTCTTCGAGGTTATAATCAAAAAGATCCTTTAGTTGAGTATAAAAAAGAGAGTTATAATATGTTTATAGAATTAATTTCATCAATTAAACATGAAATTATTAGAATATTATTTTCAGTACAACTAAGAGATGAAGATGAGATAAATCAAGAAAAAGAAGCTTTAGAAAAATTAAAATCTGAAATGGAAGCATCTGCTGATGATATTACATTAAGTAGTGATGAGACAGCACAAACTACTATTGAAAAAAAGATTCCTAGAAACTCTCCATGTCCTTGTGGGAGTGGTAAAAAATATAAACAATGTTGTGGTCAAAGTGGACCAAAAAAAGGTTTATTAGCTAAATAAACATACAATGTAGAGTTGTTATAAAATAACAACTCTACATAAAAGTACCATTACTTATCTTTTCCACTTTTACCTCTACTACTTGAATTGGCATTATAAAGCAATTACTTAATAATTTATCTAATAAATTAATTCTCAATTATTTTGCTTGGTCTGTACCAAATACTTTTATTGTCATTTTGATATTTTTTACTAAAT
Source organism: Campylobacterota bacterium (assembly GCA_034723795.1). GTDB lineage: Bacteria > Campylobacterota > Campylobacteria > Campylobacterales > Arcobacteraceae > JAIOSF01. The sequence goes on along the minus strand of JAYEPG010000001.1, from coordinate 1,104 downwards.
TTCATTAAGCATTTTGTACTAATATCAATATATGTTTTAGAATCTACACCATGCATACCATTTGTTTGAAATGCTAATGTTGCTCTATTACTATTGTTTGCTAAATATATTTGACCATATTTTTTAATTTTATATCCTCTATATTTGTGTTTTAAATCATCTGTAACTGAAGAGTTATAAAACCTATTCATTCCTAGTGGTAAATATTCAAATACATTTATAACTTTACATGAAGAATTTTCTGCACCAATATATGTAGTTCTTTTTGAGTTTCCTTTATTTTGAACAACATACATTTTATTATTATCTTTTGAAGATGTTATATTTGATACTTGTGCTTCTTCACCTTCATTTATTAAAACTAAACTTTTTGTGCCTTTATCAAAATTTATACTTGTTGTAGCACATCCAGAAAAACTTAAAACTAATATACTGAATATTGATAAATTAAATAATTGTGTCCTCATTATTCCATTGTTCCTATTATTTTATTATTTATAGAATGCAATATACATTCTTTTGAACTAAACTTTTTACATATTTTAAGTGATTTTACTTTTGCATTTTTAATATCAGATTGACCTTCAGTTATTGATAAATAAAGATTATCATCAATTATTGCATAAGATAATACTTTATTATCAGAAAGGTCTAAATAAAACTCATATGTTTCTACTGTAATAATAGCTGAATGTAAATCATCTCCATCAATAGCTTTATGTATATAAACAAAACCGCCATCTGAATGATAGTTCTTTACAGATGGTTTATAACTTAAAGATGCTACACAACCATTAAATATAATACTTACTGAAAATAGTGCTATTAAGTTAAAAATAAAATATATCAGTCCCTTCATTTCTTCTCCATAATATTGAATATATTAAACTAAATGCTTTCAATTGTTATTATATATAATTCTAACTTAAATTATATCATATTATAATTTTATATAATAATAGTTGAAATTAGAATTTTCTTAGTAATTTCTAGATAACTACATCTATTTATAGTTTATTATAATCATATTATTAAATATGCTAGTAGCTACTTATAGTATTTTATTCGAAAACTCTACTCTTGACATCTAGTCAAAAGTTTTTT